>JALJPA010000207.1 GCA_022969215.1 Colwellia sp.
AAACGTGTTTGAATACGCAGAGTCAATAATTGCACTGACAATCGCTGTGCTTGTTTAACGCCTAGCTCAACGGCAACTGCGCGCCTTAATTCATCCGGGTTCAAATAAGGATTAGGGATATACGCAGTGACGAAATGCTCTGGTATTTCATTGAGCAGCTTCCGGCATAATAATGTTTTTCCTGTACCGACTTCACCGACTATCTTAATAAAGCCTTCACCCGTTTGCAGCGCTGTTGAAAGCACGGCTAAGGCTTCATTATGTGGTGCCAAGGGCAAGTAAAAATTGGTATTAGGCGTTAGAGTAAAAGGTAACTCTGCTAAACCAAAATGATATAAATACATAGTAATTCTACTAGTTGAACTAATTAAGCGAAGTTAAGCAAAGTTAAACAATTACGCTTAATTGTTTAACTTAGTTTCATTTTACTGTGCCGCTTGGCAAACATCATGAACTGCAGCATATTCAGCATCAGCACATTGTGTTTGGCATTCTGCTGTTAACTGACCTTCATCCGATAGCTCACACGCGGCGACTTCTTCTGGAAACCATTTTGTCAGTAAGCTGCGCGCATCTTGAAGTTGATTTTTCCAAGTATCTTGACCAACAACAATTGGCTTAAGCATAATGACTAATTCACGTTTTTGCGTCCGTTGTGATTTACTTTTAAAGAGCTCACCTAAGAAAGGTATATCTCCTAAGAAAGGCGTTTTTGACTCAATATCAACTTTATAGGTTTCAATTAAGCCACCAATTATCACTACTTCACCCGATTGAGCACGAATAATAGTATCAGACTCACGGACACTACTTTGCGCTAGCGGTAAAACTAGCACCTCATCACCTATTTTAATGACTTTAGTTTGCTCTTCGGTAATGGTAACCGATGGATGTACATGTAAAATAACACTACCATCAGCACTAATTTGTGGTGTTACATCGAGGGCAATGCCCGAGAAAAATGGTGTTAACTGAATTTCTGGAGTGGTGGTGGTTGACGTACCAGTAGTGGTGGTGCTGGAAACTTCAGTAACGAAATATTCATCTTCACCGACTTTAATAACCGCTTTTTGGTTGTTAGTAACTGTGATGCGTGGACTTGAAAGTACTTGTACATTACCTTGTGTTTGTAAAAGCTCAATAACGCCAGAAAAGTCACTGCCATTAGTTGTTTTACTAAATGCCAAACTACTAACGCCGCCAATAGTATTAGAGATGACATTACCAATAACGTTACCCGTAGTGGAATAAATAATGTCAGCACTACCGACTTGGTCTAAGACTTTCTCCCACTTGATACCTTGTTGATAATCATCATTAAGGGTAACTTCCATTATTTTCGCTTCAATGATCACTTGGCGATGTAAGTGGCTTTCGGTAGCCCGTATAAACTTCTTAACAGCGGTGATTTCTTTTGGTAAAGCACGTACTGTCACCAAACCGGCTTGTGGAGAGACTATCACGGCGCGACCTTCACCTGTACCAACAAAGGCAGTTAAAGATATTTTCAATTCTTCCCAAAAATTTGATTCATTTTCAGTATATAAATTGATACCGCTACTTTGATTATTAGAGCCACTATTGCCACTGCGGTTATTACTGTTATTACTGTTATTACTGTTATTACTGCTGTTGCTATTACTGCTATTGCCGCTATTAGGATCATTTTCTGATACACCACCAGAATTGATGGTAGTACTAGATGAACCAGAACGTTTTAGAAATAAGTAATTTAAGGCAATGGTTTCTGTACGTATCCCTGGAGGAAATACCTTCACCGTGTTACCAGTACGAGTAATTTCATAGCCATAGACATCTTCAACAATGGTTAATGCCTCTGATAAAGTGACATTTTTTAAACTGAGTGAAATTTGGCCAATAACATCAGGGTGAATAACGATGTTATAACGCGAGCCTTGCACAATCGCTTGAAAAAAATCTTTGGCGGCAACTTCGGTGGCTGAAATCTCCAAACGTTTTTCAGCTAACATGCCCTGTTTAGCTCGATTCATATCATTAAACATCAGTTCTTGCTGTACTGAACTTGGCAATTGCGTTAGTGGTTTAGGACCATTAAATGCTTTAGACTCTTCTATAGATTTGTCGAGATCTGCTTTTATTTCTACCGGATCATTCGGTACTGTTTGGCAGCCAACCAAGGCAAATAATAACGTTGAAAAGGCAATTTTTAATTTTATGTTTTTCATCGGGGGACTTGTTTTTATCATTAGTTACCTACAGTACTTGCTACAACGGTACTTTTAAAACCGGTATTTTTAAATATATTTATTTTTAATCGTTTAGTTTTACTGCGTAATATCACACTGTGACTATTAATAGCGGTGATGCGATACTCACCAACATAATCAAACATTTTATAAATTTTGCCATTGATGACAGCCGTGTGGATGCCATCGCCATGAATAATGGAGGTTAACAGAAAACCACCATCACGTTTTAACTGACTATCACTACCTGAGCCACTTACGCCAAATGGACGAGTGGGGTCAACATCAGCGGCTAGACTAATCGAAGAAGTCAGCGTTGCTGTCGCAATAATCAAGCCTGCAGTTAAGAATAAATTAAAATGTACTTTAGACACCAATAAACTCCTTATTTAAGCTCAGGCTATAGATGGTTATCTCGACTTCACTGCGTGGGTACTCTTTGACTTCGAAAAGAAAATCTTGCCAAAAAAACTTCCACGATAACTGCTCTAGTTGTTGTAGGTAATTGCGTAACTGAAAATATTTACCTGATAATTTAATTTTAATGCCGTGCTTATATAAATTTAAACCCAGTTGCTCGGTTGTCGGTGCATGGTCACCCGCAATTGAGTCCCGCGGTTCGGCTGGTAAATCTAATAAAGGTTTTGCACCAATTAAATCGAAAGACAGCAATGACACGCCTGGTTCTAATTTAAGCAGTTTGAGCAAAGCTTCTCGCATCTCACTGGGACTAATCAACTCATTGGTTAGATGTACTAATTTCTCATCTATTTTAGCAAGCTTGGCCTTAAGCCTGGTTATTTGTTTGACCGTATCTTCATTGGCATCTTTTTTGAGTGCGGTTTGGTATTCTTTGATAGTAAATTTAAGGGTTTTATTACCTGAGGTCATTACTCGACTTTGTTTATCAAAGGTAATTATCCGGGCACTTTTATCATCAATAAATACATAGGAGATAATAAAAAAAATCGCCACTAGCCCTGTTAAGAGCAGTAAAAACTGCTCTCGACTGCTTAGGTGCAGAAATTTATCACTGGTATTTTGCCATTGTTGCTTCATTAGCTTTCACCCTTTTTAGCCGTTGAGCTGACTGAAAATTCGGTAACATTTTGCTCATTCTGACTAAGTTTAAAATGGATAAAGGCCTTGCCGGATAATAAACGTGATTGTTTAAAGCCTGCCAACCATGCGGGTACCGCTTGTGGATTTCGGGCTAGGCCGGTAAAACTCATATCGTTAGCATTTATACTAATGCTTAGTAAGCGAATATCTTTATGATGCATGGCTGACAGATCATTCATTGCCATAACAAAGCCGCCAGCAAAAGTCTCATTTGGGTCGGTGAGTTTAGTTAACAGTGCATTTTTATGCTGCATCACTAATTTTATTGTACTGAGACTTTGTGTTAAAGCCGGTGAAACTTGCCTATTTTGCACTTGAGCTGCTAATTTATTGGCGAGTTTTGTTATTTGTTGCTGCTCTTTTAATAAGCCGTCATACCTTGACGCCGACTGACTATAGGTAACTTCAGTAACAACAGCCCAAACCACCATAATAACGAGCAAACCTAGCCAAGCAAGCGCGACTCTTGATAAAGTCAGCAAAGGTTGCTCTGGGAAAAGCTCTGCTTGTAATAAATTAATACTATGTTTAGCTGTCATAACGCGCTCCCGCTAAAACTTCGCCTTCAGCTTGGTCTTCGATATTCTCAGGAATACTTTCTAAACTAGCGCCTAAGGCTGCGGCAAATTCTCGATGGTGATGATACGGTCGCGGTAATTCAAGGGTACTGACCGGCACTGCTGAATTTTCTGCTAGTTTTTCAATAAAGACACTCTCCAACTTAATGGGTAAAAGCACTTTAATTTCCTTGATAGGCGCCTGCTTTAGCTGGCGTTCAAAATAATCGGTCGAGCGTTGAATCTCTAAGCTGATATCATCAATAATACCAAAAGATAATTCGTCTGCTGTTTTACTGCCGATTTGGGCGAAGCCTCGTAACCGACGGTGGAAGTATATTTGCTGTTGTTTAACAATAATTAAAACAACTTCTTCATTAGGTTGCTGACACACTAATAAATTGGCTTCATTTTGCGGCGCTAATAAATTGGCAAAAGCAAACTCTTGGGTAGTGATGCTACTTATTTTAACTTTGCCATGCTCAGTCGCTGCCAGTAATTTTTTAAGCTCATCTAGTGGCGCACAAACGACATTGATTTTTTCTTTGCCTCCAGCTAGGAGTGGGGCATCATAATAATCTAGCACCATATTATTTGGTGAAATACTGACTAAATCTTTAATTTGCCACTTCAAGGCACTGTGTATTTCACTTTCAGACAAGCTTGGTTTGTCCACTTGCACTATCTGTGATTGTGCTTCGTTAAGCACTAAATGGGCAGTACCTTCAAGCTGATAGTTTTTATGTAACGTTTGAATAGCTTGTGAAAAATTAGCTGAATTTACCTTTTCTTGCTGAAAGAGAACTTTTGCCGTTTGACTCTGCTCGTCAACCTTACCTAAATATTGCGGAGGAATTGAACACAAGGAGACACCCTGCTGCTGAAAAGCAATACCAATACGCTGATCTGAAATATTCTTTGAAAAAAGCTGACTAATTTTCGTTAAAATTGACATCTATCGGCAATATCGCATATAGCTAAAATTATTATCGATATTACCCTTTGTTTCACCTTTAGAGCAAGCATTACTAAATGTTATTAACTAAGCTTATTAGTGATTTATACTGTGAATAGTGCCGTAATTTAGCGCTAACGTCTCATTAAAACACTTTATTACTTGCCATAACTCGCCAGAAGAAAAACCTCTAAAAATAGCAATATCGTTTATAATAGTCGGTAAACTTGTTGTTAATTAACCTTTAATTAAATAGCCATGTCTAAGCCTCTGTCAATACTACAAAAAATCAATCACCCTCTGTTCGATAAATATAAAGTTACGGTGCAAATTAAACGAGATGATTTATTGCATAACATCATCTCTGGTAATAAATGGCGAAAATTAAAATACAATCTAGAAAAGCTGAAACAAGGCAACTACTTAGGTGCGTTAACTTTTGGCGGCAGCTACTCTAACCATATCCATGCTTTTGCCTATGCCTGTAAGCAAGCAAACATCCCTTGCATTGCTGTAATACGAGGTGAAGCACGTTATGCCAATAACTTTACTTTAGCTTGGGCTCGGCACTGGGGTATGCAGTGTCATTTTGTCGATAGAAAAACCTACCGTCGCCGTTTTGAGACAGACTTCCTTGCTGAGCTTAGTGAGCTATACCCTAACTACTTTTTCATCCCTGAAGGTGGCAGTAACACTTTAGCTATAGCGGGTGTAGCCGAGATATTAACTGAGCTTGAAAGTCAAACTGACTTCGATACCTTACTCACTCCCGTTGGCAGTGGCGGTACCTTGGCTGGGCTTATTTCAGGGGATACTGTCGCCAATAGTAAACAACATAGGATTTTAGGTATTGCCGTATTAAAACAAGCGGAATATTTAGTTGATGAAATTAAGTGCTTACTTACTCCAAATGGCAAGCAACATAATAACTGGCAGTTATTAACCACCTTTCACCGTGGTGGTTATGGCAAGTTTAGTCGTGATGATGTACAGCGGATTATAACCTTCAACCAGCAAACCGGCGTTACCTTTGAGCCGGTGTATTCTGGCAAGATGATATTGGCTTTGCTCGATTTATTAGAGCAAGGCTACTTTAAGGAATATGAACGTATTGTGTTATTACACACCGGAGGGCTTCAAGGTATTGGTGGCATGATTGAGCAAGGTCGACTTAATGCCGAAGATTGGCCTGCACTTGTCAAAGCCCCTTTCGTGTAGGGGGGTTAATTTTTGCTTGTTAAAATTTCAGCTGATAACGCCCTTGATTATCAGGTCGACCAAGAAAGGATAATGCGGACTTTAACTGCGCAGGAAACTTAGCTCCGGGTTTTAGATATCCCTGACCAGAAGCCCTTTGCTGGGCCAGTGATAAACGAGCAGTAAAACTCAAACCTAGATTGTTTTCAGGCAATACCTTGGCTATTAAATCACCTTGTTCACAGTGCATATCAGCAGAAATATTACCTAATTTAATATTGTTATTTAAAGCAACCACACCTGAACGTAACCAGCTAACTTGCCCCTGTGCACTTTGACACGTTAACTTACCAGCAATATTAAGGCTTAACTCTGCAAAGGATAATTCGACGCTACCTTGTGCAGTAACAGGAATAGGTAATGATAACTGCTTAGCAATATCATTAGCAGCGACAAAGAGCTCAACATCATTGAGTATCAGCTCTTTGCTAGAGATAGTTAAGGTAAATTTTCCCTCTGCTCCAGATAACATAGCATCACCAAAAGTCACCTGTAATTTTGGTGACAAACTTAATAATGACCAAAAGCTAAGTTGTATTTTAACTTGCTCTATTTGATTGTTATTCACCGTAACCTGAGTAATTTCTCCCTGCCAAATTGAGCCTGAAACTGTACCAACGTTTATATGTTTGGGTAACTCAACAGTATTTATCACTAATGCTAGCGGCAAGGTGGCCACTAAAAAGGCGAGATAACTGCTCAAAAAAATTGCCGTAAAAGCAAACCACTTCTTCATCTAATTTCTCTATCTGCTATTGCTCGGCAGTGCTTTAACCGCCGAACTTGAACTATGGGACATGACCTGTGGAACATGAACTATTTAACATTAACTATTAAAATAGGCTATTGCGTTTTAGTCATGACTAATCCATTACAATTTAATGACTGACTAAAGGACGATTAAAGTCGAGTCAGGTGTAATCGACGAACTTTTACTTCGCCGCTATTATCGCCTTGAGTTAAATCTATGGCCTTAACCTGCAAACCTTCATTGTTGGCTAAGTGTTCTAACCAAAACAGTAACTGGGTAAATGGTGTGCTGTCTATCCATACCTGTAAATCATCACCCTGGGGTTGCATGCGAGTGATGGTTAATTTATAAGTTTTTGCACTACGGTTGGCAACACTGGAAATGCTACCACTTAGTTTTGCTTTGCCACCTGAGCGCTTGGCTTGCTGGTACAAAGCAGTATTTTCTTGTACCCAAGATAATAATTGCTGCTGCCTTGCTAACTTACTACTCGCTTGGCTTAAGCTATTATTTAACGGCTGCCAAATAGCGCTATAAAAAATAAAAACCACAAAAACAAGTGCCATTGCCGCGACAAGACGTTGCTCTCTGCTATTAAGTTGCTGCCACCATGCTTTCATTATGATGTTTCCTTATTATTTTTAATGCTGCGCTGTTTTGCTGCACCTTTACGTTTACTTGAGCCTTTATTAGAGATGCTAAAGGAGCCGGTTACCAGATCACCTTGATTATTTTGTGAGCCTTGCTTAACGGTCAAATTAGCTGCAGCTAAGGCAACACTAAACTGCTCGAAAGCTTGATAATCCTTCGCTGTTGCTTGAATACGTAACTCTTGTCGCTTGCCATCAAACTTTAACGTCTCAGGTCGTAAGGCTGGTACTTTGGCAAAGGCAGGTTGCAATTTAGCCAGCATGGATAAAAATCCTTGTCGGTCATTTACTCCGCCCAATAATGCTAATTCTCGATTCAATTGTGATTTAATAGTTGATACACGCACTCTTTTCGTTTTCGGAAAAGCTTTTTTATAATGGCTAATGATACTTTGCTGAACATTATCTTGCTCGGCATTTAACTGCCATAATTGTGCGCCCTTGTATGATAGATTGAGCAGCAAGGCAAATAAGGCAACACCGGCGACCCATAACCACTGACGTCCGGCATTACTGCGCGCTTCTTTAACCTTGTACTGTCCTTGCAGTAAATTAAAGCGGCTTAATGTACCGTGGTAATTTTTCGCCATCAG
>JALJPA010000208.1 GCA_022969215.1 Colwellia sp.
CGGCAATATGCTCAGCCATAGCAACACAAGCATCATTACCTGAGGCAACGATAATTCCTTGGTTTAACAAGCCAACAGATACTTCGGTACCCACTTCAATAAACATTTTCGAAGAGTCAGGGAATTTCTTTGCCCAAGCTTTTTCACTGATCATAACTTTATCAGTATTCTTAATATTACCGTTTTCAAGCTCTTTGCCGATAATATAGCTGGTCATTATTTTAGTTAAACTTGCTGGCGCTAATTGAGTATCAGCATTTTCTTCGGCAATGACTTTACCCGTGGTGTAATCAATTAAGATAAAACCTTTAGCATTAATTTGTGGCGCATCGGGGATAATAGTAATGGCATGTGCAGATGGCGTAAGAATAACTGCAGCACTAAAAATCGCGCCACTGAATAAGGTCAATAATTTGTTGGCGTTATATTTGCCAGAAAAACTTGTTGTTTTAGTCATAGTGTTAGTCGTGTATGAAAAGGTAAGGAAAATCAACTGGACGAAAGTATACCACTTCTAAAAAACTTGGCTACGGGCAAAAAACAGATATTGTCAATAAATTCGCAGATAAAGCGTTAAAAATGTAACAACGTTTATAAGTTTCCTGTTAAATGCTGCTATTCATTGTCTGGTTCGAGCCTATACTGGCTTAATTTGAATTTAGTGTGGGGCTTTTTATGGCGCTGATTTTGGGTAAGCGTTAGGGTAGCCATTTTGCTTTAAAGCCAGTAAAAGAGCATTTAAGGTGGCAAGATCGCTAATGGGACCAATTTGAATACGGTAAAGACCTTGATGTTCAGGATAACTGGTTGTTTGTTTATATTGAATTTTTAGCTTGTTGGCTGTATTTATAGCCAGTTCTTTTTTACTGGTTGCCAAGACTTGAATATAAGGTGTGGCAATACCCATTTGATTTTGTTGATTTGCAATGACTGGCTTTTCCTTAACCGCGGGACTGACTACCACAAGGGATGTTGTCTGGATGGTAGTAGGTTCTACGATCTTGCCAGTTTTTTTATCAAAGTTAGTTATGGCAGATATCTTAACCTCGGCAGTACCTGTTTTTAACAGGTCTAGTTTATAAGCCGCGCTATAGGATAAATCAATAATACGTGACTGATGAAAAGGGCCTCTGTCGTTCACGCGGACAATCACAGATTTATTATTAGCGGTATTGGTGACTTTTAAATAAGAAGGTAAAGGTAAGTTTTTATGGGCGGCACTCATAGCATACATGTCATAAATTTCACCATTAGAGGTGAGGTGACCATGAAATTTGTTGCCATACCAAGAAGCAATACCGGTTTGTTCAAAGCCATGAGCGGATGCTAATACTTTATATGGCTTACCAAATACTTGATAATCTTTATTACCGCCGCGACTATAAGGCTCTGCGCGGGCAATAGCATCTTTTAATTCTGCTTGGCTTGGTAGGCGCGTCGGCGTGCTGTCATGTTTCTGTTGATAGCGACCAGAGCTGCAAGCACTTAAAAAAGAGAGCAATAAGATTACATAGAGTAGTTTAATGTGTTGGTTGCTAACTTTAATAAGTTTCATATCTATAATAACGTTCATCGCAGAAGGAGTAGGGGGATTTGTAACTTGCAGACGCTAAACATGGAAACGTCGATGAGTACTAATGGCCATTAATATGCCAAACCCTGCCATTAAGGTTACCATAGAAGTACCGCCAAAACTGACTAATGGCAGCGGTACCCCAACCACAGGTAAAAGACCGGAAACCATGCCTATGTTGACAAAAACATAAACAAAGAAGGTCAGAGTAAGACTACCCGCGAGTAGTTTAGTAAAGGCATGTTGTGCATTTACGGCAATCCACAAGCCGCGCATGACTACAAATAAATAGATGGCGAGTAGGGCGGCGACACCAATTAAGCCAAACTCTTCACTAAATACCGAAAATATAAAGTCAGTATGGCGCTCGGGTAGAAACTCTAACTGTGATTGGGTACCTTGTAACCAGCCTTTACCTTCAATACCACCTGAGCCAATGGCTATTTTAGACTGAATAATATGGTAGCCAGAGCCAAGTGGGTCTTGCTCTGGGTTTAAAAAGGTCAAAACTCTTTGCTTCTGATAACCTTTCATCAAAAACATCCATAAAATGGGTACAAAAGCGGAGGCTAACCCTAGGCAAACGCCAATGAGCTTCCAGCTTGCACCAGCAAGAAAAATAACAAAGATTCCTGAACTAGCAATCAGCAGAGATGTGCCCAAATCCGGCTGTTTAGCAATAAGTAATGTGGGCAATAGTACGAGAATGAAAGCAAGGATTACCGTGGATATCTTTACCGGTAAGTTTTCTTGGCTAACGAACCAAGCAATCATAATAGGGACTATCAGTTTCATGATTTCTGAGGGCTGAAATTTCATGAAACCTAAATCTAACCAACGTTGAGCGCCTTTGCCGACATGACCAAACAGTAAAACACTGATCAGCATTAATAAACCTAAGACAAAAACCGGCACGGCCCACTTGCGATAAACTAGCGGCGGAATTTGCGCAACAATGAACATGCCAAGCAGCGCAACACCAATGCTTCTGGCTTTCAGGTAAACAATGGCAGTTTCTTGGCCGCCAGCGCTATAAACCAGAAATAGCCCTAAAGCTAATAAGGCTAAAATACCTAACAATAACGGCACATCAATATGAAGTCGCTGCCAAATACTGTGAACTTTTTGTTGCTCTTGCCCGGTGCTACGCATTAGCCAGCCTCTTGTGGTGTTGCTGCTATGACAGTAGCTGTCTTTGGTTTCACATTACGTTTTTTACTGGTAATCACTCTATCACCGAAATACTGATCCATAATTTGTCTTGCCACTGGCGCAGCATTAGTAGCACCACCACCTTTGGCGACATTTTCAATGGCTACCGCAATAACAATTTCAGGTTTATCAAAAGGGGCAAAGGCAATAAACATGGCGTTATCACGTTTGTTTTCTGAGGTGGTTTTTGCATCATACTTCTCACCTTGCTTACGTCGAGCTACCTGTGCTGAACCCGTTTTACCTGATGCGTCATAGGTGCTGCCCTTGAAGGGTTTATGGGCTGTGGCACCAAATTTTTGCACAGTATTATGCATGGCGTTTAGCACGATATCCCAATTATTGTCATCTCTAAGCTTTAAAGGTGCGCGTGGTTCATATTCTATTGGCGTTATTTGATGATAAGCATTGCCACTACTTTCAATAATCAATTCACTTTTTGCTTTTAGTAAATGAGGGATTTTGCGTTCACCTTTATTTACCAAAGTCGTCAACGCTTGGGTTAATTGCAGTGGTGTTACTGTCCAAAAGCTTTGGCCAATACCAACAGAAAGTGTCTCACCGGTATACCAAGATTGATTGTATCGAGCACGCTTCCAAGCAACACTGGGCATAATTGCTTTATTTTCTTCGTAGATGTCGAGACCGGTGTAGTCACCAAAACCGAACCTTTCCATCATGTTACTGATTTTAGTAATACCTAATTTAAAGGCGAGATCATAAAAATAGATGTTACACGATTGCTCAATAGCCTTGGTTAAATTAACCTTGCCGTGGCCCCAAGGTAACCAGTCACGATATTTATTCGGTAGACCTTTTAACTGATACCAGCCTGGATCGTAAACTTCAGTTTTTGGGGTGATAACATTCTCTTCTAAACCCGTTAAAGCAAGAAAGGGTTTGACTGTAGACGCTGGCGGGTAACCACTTTGTACGCTGCGATTAATAAGCGGTAAATCTTTTGATTCAAGTAATTTTTTATAGTTTTTAGTACTGATGCCATGAACAAATAAATTACCGTCGTAACTTGGATTGGAATACATGGCTAAAATACCACCGGTACGTGGATCCATAGCAACTATAGCGCCACGTTTACCTGATAAGGCGCGTTTGGCAATCATTTGTAATTCTATATCTAAGGTTAATGTCAGGTCTTTACCGGGGACAGGTGGCGTATAATTTAAGGTACGAATCACTCTGCCTTGATTATTGACCTCTACTTCTTGATGGCCAATGGTGCCATGAAGCATATCCTCATAGTATTTTTCAATACCCAGCTTACCAATACCATAGGTAGCAGCGTAGTTCTCAGCTTTACCTGCTCGTTCTAATTTATTAGCATCTTTTCTGTTTATACGGGCGACATAACCAAGGTTATGTGTGGTTAAATCGGAAAAAGGGTAATAGCGTTTTAAACGAGCATTAACATAAATCCCTGGGTATTTATGTTGGTTTACTGAGAATAAGGCAACTTGTTGGTCACTTAAGCGGGAGTGTAACTCTACGGGTTTGAAACGACGCTTGCGTTTCATTAATTTGAAAAATTTACTTTGTCGGTCTGCGCTGATATTTAGCAGTTTGCTTACTTGCGCTATGCTAGCTTTAAGATCATCGACATCTTCAGCTATCACTTCTAAACTATACACGGGTTTGTTATCGGCGAGTAACACGCCATGCCTGTCATAGATTAAACCACGATTTGGCGCTACCGGTAGTAGCTTAATGCGGTTAGAGTTTGAGCGCGTTTGGTATTTCTCGAAAGATTCGACTTGCAGGGTATAGACATTGGCAAAGAGTATTAGTAATACCAATACAACGCCGGAAAAAGCAATAAAAGTACGTCGGGCAAATAAGTTTGCTTCAGCGGAGTGATTTCGAATAACAATACGACGTGGAGACACTAGCGCACGCTATCAAAAATAAAATTATTTACTAAAACTGTGGCCAACGTAGTCATCAACAAAAGCTATTCTCTATGGTAAGGGTGGTTAGTGTTTACACTCCAAGCGCGATATAGACTCTCTGCAATGAGTATTCGTACCATTGGATGAGGCAGCGTTAAGGCGGATAATGACCACTTTTGCTCCGACGCTTTAATACAAGCGGGAGATAAGCCTTCAGGACCACCAACAAGTAAAGCGACATCTCTGCCATCAAGTTGCCAGCTTTCTAGCTGTTTGGCAAGTTTTGGTGTTGTCCAAGGTTGCCCTTCAACTTCCAAAGTAACAATACGGTTGCCTTTAGGGATTGCTGCAAGCAACAATTCACCTTCTTTTGCTAAGATACGGGTGATGTCAGCATTTTTACCACGTTTACCTGCGGGAATTTCAACTAAATTAAAACTTAAATCTCGGGGGAAGCGGCGGCTATATTCAGTAAAACCCTGAATAACCCATGCAGGCATTTTGCTGCCAACGGCATATAAGGTGAGTTTCATAAATATATTTTGATTATTAGGTTTGTTATCATTGAAAAGCTTTATGCATTCTATATTCGCTGAAACTTACTCGATTGAAGTTTACTTGAACTAAATTAAGCAGAGCAAAGTAACGAGAGCAAGACGGTTGATAAATAAAAGTAATTTCTTTTACTTATTAACCACATAGCACTCGTCTTTTTACTAAGCAAAAACTAGCAAGCAATTTATTCAGCCCAAAGTTGCTCTAGGTTGTACTTATCACGTTGTTCATCTGTCATCACATGTACAATAATATCGCCTAAGTCGACTAATGCCCACTCACCAACATCATTACCTTCCATACCACGTGGCTCTTGGCCTTGAGCACGATACTCCATCGCTAATGATTGTGCGATAGATTTTACATGGCGATTTGAATTACCTGAACAAATAATCATGTAATCAGCAAAGCTTGCTTTGTCGCTAATATTAAGGGCAATAATGTCTCTGCCTTTCATGTCTTCAAGTTTTTCTATGACAAATGCTTTAAGTTGTTCAGTTTGCAAGGTGTTATTCCTATCGTTAATCGTAACTATGAGGTGCTCTTTAGCGAGCAACTATAAATAATAGTGCGATATTAACACTTTTTGCGCGCAGGGTTAACGGTAAAGCTTATTTTTGTGAATAAATTCTGATATTTCTGGTTGTAGTTGCGGATGACCGCTTTGTTTTTGCGCCAAATGTTGACGTATTTGTGTTGATGAAATATCAAAAAAGCATGCTTTGGCAAAGTATATCCTACCTGATGTGTCTTGGCTAAGTTCAGAGATATCAGAGGCTTGGTGCTGGCAGAGTAAGGCTTTTGTTGTTTTGTTTAGCTGTTCAATAGGGTAGTTAGGCCTAGTATTTACCACTAAGTGACATAAAGTTAAAATTTCTTGATATTGATGCCAAGAGGTAAAACTCATGAGTGAGTCCATGCCAATAATAAAATACAAAGTTTGTTCGGGATATTGTTGTTTGAGTTCTTTGAGGGTATCAACCGTGTAAGAATGGCCAGAGCGTTTCAATTCTCGCGGGTCACAGAAAAAAAGCTTACTTGACTGGCAAGCAATCTCAACCATGGCTGCGCGTTGTTCAGCACTTGCATGGGGCACTAGAGTAGCTGAGGTTTTATGAGGGGGAATATGCGCAGGTATTAACAGTACCTTAGTTAAGCCAAGCTCATTAGCAACCGCTTGGGCTGATTGAGTATGCCCTAAGTGAATTGGGTCAAAAGTGCCGCCTAAGATACCGATACCGTTAGTCAAATCAAGTGTTGCTGAAGTCATATAACTACTCACTGGCTCTTAGCTCCATGGTCTAGCCATAATCTAGCCATAGTTTAGGCTAAAGGCAGCGGTCTTTTCACCGTGATATAAGGTGACACACAAGTCAGCTAATAAAATAAAAATATTAAATTCACTGCTGATTTTACTTAACAAATCAATATCCGCAATACGACCCATGGCACGCTTTACGTTATCAATTTTGATGTGAGTTAAGGCATGCTGGTACAAGGGTTTACGTTTATCCCAAATACGATATTGTTTGTAAATATCAGCCATGTTTTCACCTTGAGCTAATTGATTTAGCATGGTGTATAACTGGTTTATCTCTTTATGGAAAACCCAAATTAATTGCGCGGGTGCCATGCCTTCTTGCTGTAGCTGATCGAGCATAACAATACATTTAGCACAATCCCCACGCAGTAAGGCATCGATAACTTGAAAGGGATTAAATTTCGCTTGCTTAAGTAGTAACTGTTCGGCTTGCTCAATGCTAATGGCCTGTGAGCCAAAGAGTAAAACAAGTTTATCTAGCTCTTGGGCAAGGGCGAGTAAGTTACCTTCAAATAGCTCAACAAGTAGCGCGTTTAATTCACCTGAGACATTAAGCTTTCGCTGTCTTGCTTGATTATTCAACCATTGTGGCATGGCTTTCAATTCAATATCATACAAGGGTAAATAGCAGCCTAATTGCGTTAGGCTTTTAAACCACTTTCTATTCGCACTTGCCGCATCAAGTTTGGCACCGTGGAAGATAAACATCACATCTTGTGGCGCGTGAGAACTATTAAAATCTTGTGTTAACCGTTCAGCCAAAGCTAACAGCGCTTTGTTGCCGGCATCACCGACTTTTACCGTGGTTAACTCAATTTCAATGATACGTTGGCTGGCAAAAAGACTTAACGCTTGATATTCATCAAGTAATTGCTGCCAGTCAAAGCCAGCGTCACTACTAAAACGAATGATTTCACTATAGCCTTGATTTTTTGCATGGTTTTTAATAACGGCAAGGCTGTTATCTTTTTGCCAAGGCTCATCACCAAAAACCAACCAAACAGGTTTAAAACCCTGCCGTAGCGTATTGTCTAGCTGGTTATGATAAATTTTCATGAAAACCTTATAAGTTTTACAGTGACGGTGGTGTTAACAAAAATGCTTTGCTCCTAGCTATAGCTAACGACTAGCGTTGAATCCTTGCTAAATCACGTAGTATTTTATCGGCAGCCGATGTTCTCATTTCACTTAATAAAAGCGATAACTCCCTACTTTTTGCTAAGGCAAGGTTAGGGTCATCTTGATAATCACGATACAGTTCAAAACTGAACTGTTGAGCATCTTCGCCAGTAAAGCGCACTTGATAATGCACTGAATATGTAAGTTCATATTCGGCCACTTGACCGTTAGAAAACAGTGACAAAGTACGTCTATCTAATTTATCTGAAATAATCCGTAATTCAGGGATATCCATTTTAGAATGCTTTAATACTTTAACTTGATTGCGCGTTAAATTTAGTTTAACTAAACGCGTTAACTCACCGTGAACATCAGTTGAGCTGACATAAAGTGTTTGCAGCTCATCATCA
>JALJPA010000209.1 GCA_022969215.1 Colwellia sp.
ACCTTGTTTAGCATTATCAAAAATAAAGGTTGAGGTTTGATATAACGGCGTAGCTAGCGAGCCAAATTGCTTGTCATCAATTCTTCCGGCGTGAATGGCTTTAGTTTCTATATTTTTACTCTTAAACTTGGTCATAGCTTCTCTTCCAAAATGTTATTTAATTATTATTATTTTGTCTTGTTAACTTTAAAATAGTTGTGGCAAACACAGGTTTGAGTGATATAAGTTCAGTGTACTTTGTGGTTTTAACGCCAACTTACAATGGCTCAATTGCATCCATACAATTTTACTACTGACAATAACCTTGCAACTATATTGCCAACAAATAATTCCCTTTATTTTCAATGTGATAGGGTGTATGAGATAAAGAAACTTATATTGTTGTAATTAAATTATGACAGTTAAGTTGCTTATTAAGCGCTAGTTTTATTTAAATACTGATTGAAGCCATTACTAATAGGGGTTCTCTGTATTTGTACTATTTTTATTACTGTGTCATATTTATAGTACGGCCTATTTGTTAACGTGGTTTTTTATGCGTATTGTTGTTGAATCAAGCGACAGGATTGGTATTTCTCAAGAAATATTAGCGGTGTTTGCCAAGCAAGCTTGGAATTTAAAAGCGGTAGAAATTACCAGCTGTTTTACTTATCTACACCTTGAGTTTGAAGCGCTCACCTTGCCTCAAATTAAGCATTGCATAGCTGATATTGCGGGGGTGATGAGTGTTGAGTCCATTAACTTGCTGCCCAGCGAGCAGCGAGCAAATCACTTACAAGCATTATTAGACAAAATGCCTGAGCCTATCATTGATGTGGATAGTAAGGGTTTGATTTTAGCGATGAATAAGGCCAGCCATAAGCTTATGCCACAAGCTACGGGCGGTAAGCATGATTTTATTGCCACTGATTACTTAGGCAAACCAATTGAAGAGTATATCGAGCAAATTACTAACTCAATGCTGACTAATACTGCAACCAGTCAGGCAATTACCATTCAAGGTAAAGCGTACATTCTGGATATAAGCCCAGTGTTATCGAGTTCCGTCACTAACTCGGCAAATGATCCATCAAATAAGTCAGCAGGTAACTCAGAAAAAAAATCAGCAAAAAATATAGACAAGCAAGTTAACGGCTCGGTTTTACTGTTGCGTTCGATGAATACTCTCGGCCGACAAATATCTTTAATGCAAAGTCATCAAGAGCACAGCTTTGACAATATTATTGGTCAATCAAAAAGTATCAGTTTAATTAAGGCGCAAGGCGAGCGCTTTGCTGAATTAGATTTACCGGTATTAATCAGTGGTGAAACAGGTACAGGTAAGGAGTTAATTGCTAGGGCGTTACATCAGGCGAGTTCAAGGGCTAAAGCACCTTTTCTAGCGATTAACTGTTCAGCATTACCTGAACATTTATTAGAAAGCGAGCTATTTGGTTATGAAAGTGGCGCATTTACTGGCGCACAAAAGGGCGGTAAACCAGGTCTAGTTGAATTGGCTGAAGGTGGATGTTTGTTTTTAGATGAAATTGCTGAAATGTCACCGTATCTACAAGCAAAGCTATTACGTTTTTTACAAGACTTAACTTATCGCCGTGTGGGTGGCACTAAAGAGCTGATTGCTAATATTCGAATTATCAGTGCTAGCCATCAAAACTTAGCCAAGCTAATCAGTGAAAAAACCTTTAGAGAAGATCTTTATTATCGGCTAAATGTACTCAGTATTGAACTACCCCCTCTTAGAGAACGTATCGCTGATATGAGCCTATTAGCCAACTTATTTATTGAAAATGCAGCCAAACAAGTCAGTCACAGTCAACAAACCAAGCGTGCTAAACCTAAACTTACTCATCAGGCCCTTGCCTTATTACAGAGCTTTGCTTGGCCGGGTAATATCAGGCAATTGCAAAATGTATTATTCAGCGTGGTCGCTTTAAATAATGGTGATGATATTTGTGCAGATGATTTGTTATCTGTACTCAATAAACATGCAGGTAGCAGTCATGCCGGTAGTAATCATGCAGATAAGAGCCAAGAAGGCGATTTAGTTATTGACGCTGCTACCGATTGGTCAAGTGCACAGGCAGATTTTGAAGCTAAATTACTCGGGCATTTATACCCCTTATTTCCAACGACTCGTAAGTTAGCTGAGCGCTTAAACGTTTCACACAATAAAATTGCGATGAAATTAAGGCAGCATGGTATTCGATGAAAGCTGAGCGAGCACTTAGCATTTAGGTTATTAAAAGCTACGCCGTACTTGTAGTTCAAATTAAATCTCGGTAGCGTGAGTACTGGTAATGTTTTTAATGGTTATTTTAATAATAACTTTGCAAGTAACCACCCTTTTAAGAATAAAAGCAGCATGGTACATATAAGTGGAAAACTAAAGTGACCAATAAAAAATTACAACATTTCTATATTGCTCAAGAGCAATCCATTTACTTACTCAGTCATAAAGACGCGACTAAGTTAAAACAATGGGTTGAACTTTGTCAGCAGCAATTAAAGCAAGTTGGCTTTGAGGAGGTTGCTCTGTTAGGTAAAGGCGCCTATGGGTTTGTTTTCTCTGGTATTAAACGTAAAAATGCTCTGGAGCAAGAACAACCAGTTGTTTTTAAATTCTCTCGCATTAACTTACCGCAACATGTGCAAGACCGTTTAGCTGAAGAAGCAGATATTCAAGGTCAGCTCGATCACCCACAAATACCCAAGGTGATTGAATATCAAAAAATAAAGCGCCAATCTATTTTACAAATGAGTCGCGCCCCGGGTATCGATTTAGAAAAATTATCGCTACAAGTTGGCCCATTAGCACCCGAGTTGGTGGTCAGTATCGCCTTACAGTTAGCCGATATCTTGCTGTATTTACGTCAACCTAATAACCATAGGCAGTTAAAACCTATTGTTCATGGCGATATCAAACCTTCCAATTTGGTTTATGATAAAAGCACTGGCAAGGTACAACTTATTGACTGGGGTTCATCCGTGAGTGCGCAGCTTGATTGTCATCGACAAAGCACTAGTACTAACGTAATGGAACTGATGAGCAGTGATTTGCAACATAGTAACGCCCGTTTAGGCGATGTCTACTTTATCGGACCGGAACAACTTACCGGTGGACTATCGACTCCTCGTTTTGACGAGCAGGGCTTAGCAGCAACCTTGTATGCATTGGCATCAGGACAATCATGCCGTTATGGTATAAAAGTGATACCGCCAAACGCCTTAGGTTTACCTAAGTTACTTGCTCAGGTGTTAACGGGGATGTTAAGTGACGATGAAAAGTTGCGCAGTAAAGCTGGCGATTACTTTTTTAATAACCTTAGCTACCTCAAACAAGTAGTCTTGGCGGATAAACCAACACAACTCGAAGCCATTGCTCATATTCCCGTGTGGATAAAACCTCAAGGTGAGCAAATTGATACCGTAGTTTATGGCTCAAGAAAGTCATTTTTACGTGAACAAACCGGCCATGATCACTTACTAGATATAGATGATGCGCAATTGGATAAGTATTATAAAAATTACCTTATGGGTATGGGCGATAATGAAAAAGCATTTATCGCCGCATTAAGCCGGCTAGGTAATTTCCCTGTGGTGGGCGGCTTTGCCATTCGTTGGGCAAAAGAGGGGGTTTATATTGACTCCAACTTAACCTTATTTGATGAAAGCCTTAAAGCTTCTTTTACCAGTGCGGTTAATAATATAATTTACTTAGCGCAAGGTATTTTCCGTATTGGTATGTTTAAAAGTTGTTTGTTTAATGCTCGTAATACCTTACATGTTGAGCGCAATAGCGAAAGTCAGCCTTTTATTGCCGACCCTGCCCAGAAAATAGCTTTTGAAGTAAGTGATATTGCCGATGTTGATGATGTAACGCGTTTGCACTCCTACTTTGAAGACGGTAAAGACCCCGATGAATATCTATATTTACCGGATGAGTTAATGACAGTGTTGGCTAAGTTGAATTTAATTCACCATACCGGCTGTATTATCTTTGAAGTACTACCTAAACATTTAAAAATTCATAGTTATTTGATGCTGTTAAACCATGAAAAGGAAGCTGAATTTAAAGCCTGCTTAGCGAAAATTTTAGCACTATTACCGACTATAGATGGTGTTGGTATCTCAGGGTTTATGAAGTTACCTTACAAAGACACCCGATTCTTTGAGCATATTAGTAGCATGCCAGATAAGTTTTATCCAAAAAATCCAAAGCTGAGTACCCTTGTAAGTGAATGAGTTTTTGATACAGCATAATAAAACATTCGTAATAATAGAGTTGTAACGGGTTTGACCTAATTTACTCAGAAGATTCAAAGAATAAGCACTAACTCTTGTCACTCTTAATTACAGTAACTTTTGTAGTCATTTTTTACTCCTGTGTATAAACAGGATTCCAAATTTAAGCATCGGTATTGGCTGAGCGATGAATGTAAAAATAATTACGATGATCGCCTTAAGCCAATTAAGGATATGATGCATTGTGATGGTAAAAAATAGCTTAAAATCTTTTAATGTATACAAAAATGCCAACAACTACTAATAGGTGCTGGCATTTATTTTTGTGTACTCAGGCATAAAGTGATTAAATTTAACCAATTAATTTTGTTTATTTAACTTCTTCACCGGCAGCTTGTTTGTCAGCATGGTAACTTGAACGAACTAGTGGTCCACAAGCAGCATGGACAAAGCCCATCTTTTTAGCTTCACGTTCGAGCATAGCAAAATCATCTGGATGCACATAACGTTCTACCGCTAAATGGTCTTTACTCGGTTGTAAGTATTGACCGATAGTGAGCATAGTAACGCCATGGTTGCGTAAGTCTTGCATGACTTCTAAAATTTCTTCGTTAGTTTCACCTAAACCGACCATTAAGCCAGATTTAGTTGGCACAGTAGGGTTAGCATCACCAAAATTCTTCAGTAAGTCTAATGACCATTGATAGTTTGCACCGGGACGAACCTTGGTATAAAGGCGTGGCGCAGTTTCCATATTATGGTTAAAAACATGCGGCGGATGTTGATTAAGTATTTCTAATGCTCTATCCATACGGCCACGGAAGTCAGGTACTAAAATTTCAACTTTAGTATTGGGTGCTTGCTCGCCAATTTCTTTTACGCAATCAGCAAATTGCTGTGCGCCGCCATCTCGTAAATCATCTCTATCTACCGAGGTGATAACGACATACTTTAAGCCCATATCTTTTAAACTATTGGCAAGTTTTTTCGGTTCATCTTTATTCGGTGGTAGTGGACGACCATGGCCAACATCACAAAAGGGACAACGTCGTGTACATAGGTCGCCTAAAATCATAAAGGTGGCCGTACCGTGGTTAAAGCATTCTGCTAAGTTAGGGCAGGAAGCTTCCTCACACACCGAGTGCAGGTTGTGTTTACGTAAATTAGCTTTAATGGCATCAATACGTTCACTCGAGCGAGGCAACTTGATACGTAACCAACTTGGTTTACGTAACATAGTAGCTTTTGTTGAACTGACAACTTTAATGGGAATGTGAGCTAATTTATCGGCATCGCGAAATTTTTCGCCGGCTGCACGATTGGCTGTTTTGGTTGCTGAAGTTAAATCACTACTCATGATGCGTGTTCTTCTCGGTTGGTAAACCTGTTTGATAACTAACATTATTAGCTTCAAGTAAGGTTATTAAATGTTTCACTAACGCAGTACTTGCACTAGCGGTATCTTGTGGGCCTTGTAAATCGGCAGTTTGTACCATTTCTAAACCGGCGTAACCACAGGGGTTAATACGTAAAAAAGGCGATAAATCCATATTGACATTGATGGCTAAGCCATGAAAAGAGCAGCCTTTACGTACTCGTAATCCTAACGAGGCAACTTTCTTCTCATCGACATAAACACCAGGGGCGTCAGCTTTGGCATAAGCGACCACATTATAATCCGCTAAAGCAGAGACTATGCTGTTTTCGATCAAAGTCACTAATTGCCTAACACCTATTTTCTTACGGCGCAGGTTAATCATACAATAAATAACTTGCTGACCTGGGCCGTGATAAGTAACTTGTCCGCCACGGTCGACTTTTACCACTTCGATATCGCCAGGTACTAGTATATGTTCGGCTTTGCCTGCTTGTCCTTGGGTAAAAACAGCAGGGTGTTCCACTAGCCATAATTCATCAGCAATATTGTCATCACGGTTATCAGTAAAACTTTTCATGGCATGCCAAACTTGGCTGTAATCCATAGTATCTAATTGTCGGATAACCAGTGAGTCAGCAAGGCTAATAGTCTCTTGCTCGACTGTTGAATTTGAGTGCACTAGGCAAACCTCGTTAATCTAGAGTAATGAAAGCGAATCGTATTAAATGAGTACCATTGTTTGATAACTATAAAACGTATCGTACTTGCTCAATAGCCATTAAGGTTTTATAGATAGTTTCAATGTGCTCTTTACTGGTAACGGTTACCGCAATAGAAACCGCATGATAAGTGCCTTTCGAACTGGCTTTGATTTTTGGGCTGTAATCACCGGGTGTGTGCTTTTGTAGTTCCGCAATGATCAAGTCCGGTAACTCGTCACAGGCTAGGCCCATCACTTTAAAGTTTAATACCGTAGGGAAATCTAATAATTCGTCAAAATGGGTTTTCATGGTCATTTACTTCTTTATCTAGCTAGGTTTTTACTTTGGCGGCATTTTATCATCAATTTTCATGTGCTGATATTGTTTTTATTCTCTGTCTTATACGTATTTTTGCTAGGGCAGTAAGGGCTGTGTTTAAGTATACGAAAATTTTAGTGTTAAAAACAAAAAAGCCTCAATAAAGAGGCTCTTATCGATATGATTTAATAACGGCTAGTTAGCAAATTGTAACTTAACATAATCAACTAAACGACTAAATAAGCTACCTTCATTAATTTCTTCTAAGGTAACTAGTGGGTATTGAGCAATATCCTTATCATCAAGTTGTAAAAATAATGTGCCAACTACCGTACCTTTAGCTAAAGGCGCGGTTAATTGTTGGTTTAACTCAAAATTAGCTTTTAGGTTTTTACGTTGACCACGTGGAATGGTAATTGGCGTATCTGAGATAATACCTAAATCGACATTTTCTTTATCGCCCATCCATACACGATTAGCGATAAACTTTTCACCGGCTTTATAAGGTGTAATAGTTTCAAAAAAGCGGAAGCCGTAGTTTAATAATTTCTTACTTTCTACTTTTCGTGCTCGATCACTTGCCGTGCCCATAACAACGGTAACTAAGCGCATATCGCCTTTAGTTGCCGAGGTCACTAAACTGTAACCTGCATTTGAGGTGTGACCAGTTTTCATACCGTCAACATTTAAGCTTTTATCCCACAATAAACCATTACGATTATACTGCTTGATATTGTTATAGGTGAATGATTTTTGTTTATAAATTGCATACTCTTCTGGAACATCACGGATAAGCGCGATAGCTAGCGTTGCCATATCTCTAGGCGTAGTCATATGAGAGTTGCTGTCTAAACCGTGACTGTTTTCAAAAAAGCTGCTCGACATACCTAATTGCTCGGCATGGGCATTCATTAAATCTGCAAAGGCACTTTCGCTACCGGCAATATGCTCAGCCATAGCAACACAAGCATCATTACCTGAGGCAACGATAATACCTTGGTTTAACAAGCTAACCGATACTTCGGTACCCACTTCAATAAACATTTTTGAAGAGTCAGGGAATTTTTTCGCCCAAGCTTTTTCACTGATCATAACTTTATCAGTGTTTTTAATATTACCGTTTTGAAGTTCTTTACCAATAATGTAACTGGTCATTATTTTGGTTAAACTTGCTGGCGCTAATAGAGTATCAGCATTTTCTTCGGCAATAATTTTACCCGTGGTGTAGTCAATTAAGATAAAGCCTTTAGCATTAATTTGTGGCGCATCGGGGATAATAGTAATG
>JALJPA010000021.1 GCA_022969215.1 Colwellia sp.
ACACAAATGTCCCTTAACTACCCGGAAAAAGTATTAGCACTGATTACAGTTGCCAGCAGCCCGTATTTTGTCGAACAAAATGAAAATGACTGGCCGGGTATCAAGGAGAATGTACTTGCGAGTTTTCATAGCCAATTAGCACAAGATACCGCAAAAACGATAAATGGTTTCTTAAAAATTCAAGCTATGGGCAGCCCACATATTCGACAAGATTTAAAGTTGATAAGTAAGTTAGTTATGGCACATGCCCTGCCTAGCAAAGAGACATTAACCGACTCACTGGCATTATTGAGCCACTGTGATCTGCGCCAAAAATTAGCCAATATCGAGCTACCTTTTTTAAGACTATACGGACAAAACGATAGCTTGGTCCCCAAAGCAGTGATCGATAAAATTAATTCTTTAGCACCACAGAGTGACTTGCACTTATTTGACCACGCTTCCCATGCACCATTTATTTCTCACCTTGATGACTTTTATCAGGTACTAATTACTTGGTTAGAATCACATTTCAACTCAAATAATGCCGAACTCATAGCGAAAAGATAACGAGACAATGCCTCGTTTAGAGGAAATTTCAGCTTTACTTTTTTACCGACTTGATTAATAATTAAACAATATAGCTAATTAGCAGTGGAGGATTACCTATGGAAATACCATCTGCATTTAATTCAGGATTACAAGGCTTACAAAATGCTAGAGCAACGGCTGATCAAGCTGCTGCAGATATTGTCGCAACTACGACATTGAGTGAAGAGCAACAAATAAATCCAGCCGCAAGTGGCGAGGTAAATACTGAGGTGACTAACCCAAATAGTAACTTAGAAATACCAGATTTAAACCGAGCGATTGTTAATTTGAAAGTGGCTGAATTTCAAGCCAAAGCTTCGATAGAAGTGATTAAAAGTGCTGATGATTCACTTGGTACTCTACTTGATGTCACCGCCTAATAATATTAAGGCCATAATATTTTTTAATTGGTAATCATTTTTACTTATGAATATCACCCCGCATGCAGCAAACTTACCTTTAGCAACTGTGGTTAACCCACCTACGGAAGGCTTGCGCCGAGATAACCATCAACGACAAATTATCACTCAAGTTACCGCCACCAACCCTGCTGCCGCTGAAAAAGCTGTCGCTTCAGAAAAAGAGCGTGCTAGACCACCTGCCCAAGTAAACGAACAAGTCGATTTTGCTAACTTAAGAAAACAAGCCGAGCATGCTGCTAGCTCTATTTCTAAGCAAGAGCAAAGCAAGCAACAGCAAGACGAGCAGAGCTCTCAGCACAACTCTGAACACAAGCAAGAAGAACAAAGTTCTGACGCTGGAGTTGCTACTTCAGAAGACGATAAGGATAACGAAGCAAGCCAGCAAACACTTGCTGATGAAAAAATCATTAGTCAGCTACAACAAAGAGACAAAGAAGTAAAAGCGCACGAGTTAGCTCACGCGACCATAGGTGGTTCGGCGACAGGCTCTCCTACTTATACTTTTAAAATGGGCCCTGATGGAAAAAAATATGCAGTGGGTGGTGAAGTTGCTGTCGACTTAAGCAGTGTCGCTGGTGATCCACAAGCAACCATCATGAAGATGCAAAAGGTGCATGCGGCGGCATTAGCGCCAGCAAACCCGTCAACACAAGACACCAGGGTTGCCGCCAGTGCAGTACAAAAAATTCTCGAAGCACAATCAGAAATATTATCGATTAACAGTGATGCAGCGACTCAAGCCAATAAGACTAGTAGCAATCTTAATATCAAATCTAATCCGAGTATTAATGATACCCAAGGTGATAACAGTACTGCTTTTGATAGCTTAATTAAGCAAACATTATCCGCACAAGAAGCTATTATTTCCAGCTCATCAAATCAAAAGCTAGCCTCTAATCCAAGTACTGATAGTGTGCAATCGAATGAGGTACAACAGCGAGCTCAGCGTATCGAAAGCTTTTACTTTACAGTAAGCCAAGGTTATGAAAAACCGGATAACTTTCAATTCGAATTAACCGCCTAACACTTGAAGCTCAACTAAGATTAAGCTGTTTCTGCCGCTTCTTGATATCTTTGCTGATATACATCACGTGCTTGATTAAGTTCACTAATGGCATGTGCTTTAGTATATGGACGTAAAATCACTAATATTTTAAGCACCCCTTGATAAAACACCGAATCATTGACTTCATTTACTATAGTCTGGGTTTGATAAAAACTGACCCAAAAGGTATTAATAAGACGTAAAATACTGACAATATCAGCCAATTCATCATCAGCAAAATCAATGATATCTGCAGCTCTTAATGAGAGCAGTAATTGACTAACACGCTCTGAAATAGACTGCTGCACTTCAACATATTTTTCCCGCAGGCTAGGACTTTTATCCAGTAACACCGGTAGGTTGCTATAAAAAAAACGAAATTTCATTGTCGTTTGGAAAACCGCATCCATATACACAACAAGTGAGTCTAGTGGCTTTACTTCCGCAGACACCTTAGGCAAGGTATCCAATAGCAAGCTACGTGCATACTCTTCGTAAATAGATAAAATAATGTCTTCTTTATTACGGAAATGATAATACAGATTACCAGGGCTAATGGCTAAATGAGCAGCGATATGATTAGTGGTGACATTACGCTCTCCTTGCTCATTAAATAATTCAATACTGGCCTGGATTATTTTATCACGGGTTTTCATGCAACTACTTCTTATTGATTTGATTAAAACTAGCACAATAATACTATCAAAATTCAGTATATATAAAGTGTTTTGAGTAAATACTTTAAGCTTTTTTGTTTTTCTTGATGATTAATTATTCATTTTAGTTGGTTATCCATGGCTTAGCGATAGACTAGCAAACATAAATACTTAGCACTAAGTCACTTTTATACCCGTTACCAATCAAAGTGCAGGATTTCAGTGGGAATTAAAACGGCTTTAGGCAAGGAAAATAATTTAAACATAGTCATTACTATGCTTTGATTATTTAACGCGGTATAAAGTCATTTTAAACCCATCGCAGAAGCGCTTGAACAACATCACTTCATCGTTGCTGTGACTTATAATGGAACAACCATTACTTCATCACAGCGCCTTGAATTGAAATTGCTCAAGCACTCTGAAACATGTATCTTGAATGGTCACGGGTATAGCATTACAATAACCCTTAACAACCGTTAAATAAAACAGTAGATAATGACGATAAAAGCAATATACCCAGGTACTTTTGATCCCGTTACCAATGGTCATAGCGACTTAATTGTTCGCGCTAGTAAATTATTTAGTGAAGTCATTATTGGTGTTGCTTCAAGCCCCAGTAAACAACCACGCTTTGATTTAACACAGCGTGTTGCCATGATTGAGCAAGTAACTCAAAATTTAGCGAATGTGACTGTCGTTGGCTTTAGCGGCTTATTAGTTGATTTTGCTAAGCAACACCAAGCCAAAGTACTTATTCGTGGTTTACGCGCAGTGTCAGACTTTGAATACGAATTTCAACTTGCCAATATGAATCGTCGCTTATCCCCTGATCTTGAAAGTGTATTTCTGACACCGGCAGAAGAAAATTCATTTATTTCATCAACCTTGGTAAAAGAAGTTGCCCTTCACCATGGCGATGTAAGTCAGTTTGTCCATCCCGTAGTAAAAAAAGCATTAGAACAAACTAATCCTGTTGGCAATTAGGGCAATAGACAGAGCTACGATTAGACTGTCTAATTTCCTCTAACTTAGTCTGGCAAGTAAAACAGGCTTGCCCAGCACGACCATATACCATCAGTGATTGTGCAAAATAGCCTGGGCGGCCATCTGCTTGGGTAAAGTCCTTAAGAGTGGTGCCCCCTTGGGCAATCGCAGCACTCAGTACTTGTTTAATAATATTGGTTAAATTATTGAGCCTTGCCTCATCAATATCACCCGCTTTCGTTGTCGGTAAAATCCCCGCTTGGAATAATGCTTCATTAGCATAAATATTACCCACCCCTACGACAATATGATTGTTCATTAAAAAGGTCTTTATAGGTACTTTTCTATTTTTAGCTTTGCTAAACAAATAACCTGGATAAAAGTCATCACTAAGTGGCTCTGGTCCTAATTTACTGAGTAAGCCTAATTCATCTTCATCATTAGCTAGCCATAAAACCGCACCAAAGCGTCGAGGATCATTAAGGCGTAATACCTTACCGTGTTGAAAAGCGAGGTCAAAATGATCATGTTTAGCTACAGGGGTATCATGCTCAATAACTCTTACCGTGCCTGACATACCTAAGTGCAGTAATAACGTACCTGTTTTAAAGCGCAATAAGAGGTATTTAGCGCGGCGATCAACAGCAAGTACAGGTAAGCCTACTACAGAGCGTACTTCTTCAGGGATAGGCCATCGTAAGCGGCTATCACGAATAGTCACCTTAATGACCTGCTGAGCGATTATATGAGGGCTTATACCTAAGCGGCATACTTCAACTTCGGGTAATTCTGGCATAATTTATTCTTATTTAAGCAATGGTAACTGTTGTCACTTAAAAAAGATGACTACAAAATAATAGGTAATAGCTGCTGAGCTAATGCTGGAGGCAAGGCTAACCAGGTATTGCCTTGTTGCTGATAAACTAATAACTGGTCATTAAGTGGATATAACATAAAAATTCGTGCTTGCGATTCTCCCGCTAAAGCAATTTTCACTGTAATACTTTGCTCACTATCAATGATAATTTCAGCGGCCTGTACTAAGCCACTACTTTGTTGCCAAGCAAACATCATCTGCTCAATCTGTTGATCAGTTTTTTCCAACAAGATACCTTTAGCCGTTAACTGCCAACTGCGGCCTCTACGTTCAAATAACACTTGTTCGCTTAATGAAAAATCGATTGCTAGCGTTAAAATAATACTATGTTGAGGGAGAATTAATTGCTCGGCATTATTTGCCTTTCCTTCCTTTGGGAAGAGTTTGTCATTAGTAGCATTGATCAATAAAATTATTATCATTACTGAAAATATAATGACGTTATTCCACCCGGTCCGAGATAGTTTCATACAAATATTCCACGTTAGCGATGCCATTATCATACTGAACTTTTTATAGAATAGCGCGCATAACAGCCCACATGCATTTACAAATGCAGCTTATGCTTTATTCCAGACATAAAAAAACCCGGTATAAACCGGGTTTTTAGTAGAAACAAAATTAATTACTTAATTTTAGCTTCTTTATAGATTACGTGCTTGCGAATGGTTGGATCAAATTTTTTGATTTCCATTTTCTCAGGCATAGTCTTTTTATTCTTATCAGTAGTATAAAAATGACCAGTACCAGCACTAGAAACTAAACGAATTTTATCGCGCATAGTATTTTCCTTAGAATAATAAAGTTATTAAACTTTTTCGCCACGGGCACGGATGTCTGCTAAAACAACATCAATACCTTTTTTATCGATAATACGCATTCCTTTCGGAGTTAAACGTAATTTAACGAAACGATTTTCACTCTCAACCCAAAAACGGTGAGATTGAAGGTTAGGTAAAAAACGACGACGAGTCGCGTTTCTTGCGTGAGAACGGTTGTTTCCAACCATTGGCACTTTGCCTGTTACTTGGCAAACTTTAGACATGTGAGTACTCCAATATTAATTTCAGCTCGAGCTATATTTTCCCCAAGACCGTCGTCTCGGGATCCTGAAAAAGGTGGCATATTATAGAGAAACTGATTAACTAATACTAGCTTTAATAGAAAAATACTAAAAAAATAGTAGTTCTCAATAAGTTTCATATAGTTAAATAGGATATATAAAGAAAAAACTCAGCTAAACAGTGAGTTTTCGACTAAATAGTGTCTCTTTCAAGGGTAAAAAGTCAACAAAATTTAGTTAAAATATGTGAAATTAACCGATTCTTGACTGCAATAACTTCTTTAATTGCTCATTTTGTTCTTTATTACACAATTCATCGATTAAAATACGTAAAATATGAGATTTAGCTAAGTCTGATCCTGCAGATAAATCATGAAGCTGCTCAATAGCCTCTTCACTTAAAGTAAAAGTTGCCCGGCGAAATGGCTTTTCAGCCTTATGTCTAACGCCAGCTTTTACTTCTTGCGCTTGTTGATGTTCAAGTTCTGTCAGTTCAACATAGCGCTTGGCTTCACTTATAGCTTGTTTAAGATTTAACTTATCGCTAGTGTCTGCGCCTGTTAATTCACTAACAATTTTAGGGGCCCCTTTTGCATAATCTTCCGCATCAGAGATAAACTCATCGATAGTGAAGTTTTTCTTTTTCGCTTTGCCACCCTTGCTTTTTTTTAAATCAGTTAAACTCATGTGAATTGTCCGGTTCCATTGCCAATAACTCTTCGGCAATAGCCATCATCTCTAAGGCAGCTTTACCTGTGGGATCAATTTCAATAACAGAAGAGCCTTGCTCTTCACTATCATCATAAACGTTACGATTATAGGTTACGGCATCTAAAACATTAATGCCATATGAGCTACACACTTCTTTTGCTTCAAGTATTCTTCCCGCTTGGTTTGGTAATGATGGACACTGGGTAATAACAAATGAGGCTATCATTTTCGGATTTACCATTTTACAGGTACTGAGCATATCTTCCATATGCGCTACTGTTTTCAAATCTCGCCTTTTAGGCCTTAAAGGAATAATGACGTGATCTGCAACAGACATTGCCGCCCTCAAGGCAAGGTTATCTTGGCCACCACAATCGACGATAACATAGTCATAATGTTGTACTAAACTCAATAAATCATTACGAATCTTGCCATATAATTGAATACAATTAATTGCTGGTAATGAAGGATCGCCATTTCTAGCTTGTATCCAATCTGAAGTTGTTCTTTGCGGATCACAATCAACCATTAACACTATTGCTTTCTTATTTCCGGCGAAATATACCGCTAAATTTTGCGCTAAGCAGCTTTTGCCACTGCCTCCTTTTTCGCCACCCACTAATATCATCATGCTTAGTACCGTCCTTTACCACAATATAATTAACATCTTACCGTGCTAATTGTAGTTCAATTCCACGATATTGCTTTTACCTCAACAAGCTAACTTACTCTTTAATTACTAAGCATCTTTATCTAAGACTAAAGCAATTTCAAACCAGCCATTTTCTTGTTTAATACTGCGCAATACTTTGCCATAAAGCTTTTGATGACCGGCATTTGCTGATTTAAATACCACGGTTACAGCGGTATTAACGGGTAAGCTTTCATCACAATCTAATTTCAAGCCACCACGGGCAAAGTCTAAACAAGCAATTTTTTTATTATGTTCTTTACCTTTTTCATCGCTCCAAACGATATCCACCAACTCTTTTTCCATATCTAAACGAAACGATGTACGGCGTTCCATTTCCTCACTATTACTATCAGCCATCAGATGATCCTTCTTTCTTATTTTTTAAAATTGTTACTAATTAAAAGTAATTGCCTTTCAAGTTTTTAGCAAATTATCCACTATATCCCCCTTTTAATTAGGGAATTTCATCATGTTCTGCAAACGAATAACATTGATTTCCAGCAACAATGATATGGTCCAATACCCGCACATCAATTAGCTTCAACGCTTGTATTAATTTATTGGTTATTTGTTTATCGGCAAGGCTTGCTTCGGCGACACCCGAAGGATGGTTGTGCGTTAAAATTACCGCAGCCGCATGATGTTTTAATGCTTGTTCGACGATAACTCTAGGGTAAACAGCGGCCGCATCCAGTGTGCCAAAGAATAGCCGTTCAAAGGTTAATACTTGATGCTGATTATCTAAAAATAATACCGCGAATATTTCACGACTTTCAAAACGTAATTCACTTATTAAGTAATCCCGAGTTGCTTGTGAAGAGGTTAAGGCACAGTCGCTCTGTTTCATTTTCTCGGCTAAATAACGTTTAGACATTTCTAAACAAGCTTGCAGTTGTACGTACTTAGCCGTACCAAGTCCGTGTCTTGAACAAAAATCCTCCTGACTAGCAGAAAAAATAGCACCCAGACTACCAAAGCTCGTCAGCAACTGCCGTGCAAGATCGACCACATGGCAGCCTTTGACCCCGGTTCTTAAAAATATAGCCAACAACTCTGCATCACTTAAACTTGCTGAGCCCAAATGAACCAGCTTCTCTCGCGGTCTTTCTAATTCGGGCCAATCTTTTAACACACTTGACTTTAGCGGCAATTTTTTAAGCGCTGTTCCTTTTAACATAAGTGCGTCCTTGCTTTACATTTTGGTGTTTTGTATCGATGAGTTACTGTCTTTATTTAGCAACAGTTATTTCTAAATATTGCCAATAAATGTTATCTTATCGCCATTATTGGTTACTTTAAGATTAGCAGCTTATGCAAATTCTTCAGGACAAAAAAATACTACTGGGGATTACTGGTGGCATCGCCGCCTACAAAACCCCCGAATTGGTACGCCGACTTAAAGATCAGGGCGCAGATGTACGTGTGGTTATGACCGACGGCGCTAAAGCTTTTATTACCCCGTTAACACTGCAAGTTGTCTCGGGCAATCATGTTGCAGATAGCTTACTCGATAGTCAGGCTGAACTTGCCATGGGTCATATTGAATTGGCTAAATGGGCTGATTTGATTGTAATTGCTCCTGCCACCGCTGATATTATTGCTCGCATCACTGCCGGCATGGCCAATGATTTATTATCCACTTTATGTTTAGCGACCAGTGCGCCAATTGCCATTGCTCCAGCTATGAATCAACAAATGTGGCATGCCAAAGCAACTCAAGCAAATATCAACACATTAAAGCAATGGGGCCTGCATATTTGGGGGCCTGGTGCTGGCGAACAGGCTTGTGGCGATGTTGGCTTAGGTCGAATGCTAGAAGTTGATGAATTGGTGAGCTTGAGTAGTGATTTTTTTGCCGACAAATACCTACAAAATCAACACTGGGTTATTACTGCCGGACCAACACGTGAAGCGATAGACCCTGTGCGATATATTTCTAACCATAGCTCAGGAAAAATGGGCTATGCAATTGCTCATGCCGCATTACGTGCTGGCGCTAAAGTGACTTTGATTTCGGGACCCGTAAATATCTCAGCTCCCATAGGCTGTCAGTTAATTCAAGTCACTAGTGCCGAAGAAATGCATCAGCAAGCGCTAACTTACGCGCCACAAGGGACTACTTTTGTTGCTTGTGCTGCTGTTGCTGATTACCGAGTTGCTGATATAGCCAAAGAAAAAATTAAGAAAGACAATGAACATATGCAACTTTCTCTCATCAAAAACCACGATATTGTTGCTGATGTGGCACAGTTAGCCAATAAGCCTTTTATCGTTGGTTTTGCTGCTGAAACACAAAACCTCGAGCACTATGCCCGTGGTAAGTTAATGCGTAAAAATTTAGACTTAATTGCTGCCAATGATGTGTCGAAAGCAGGACAAGGTTTTAACAGTGATGATAATGCCTTAACCCTTTTTAGCTCTGTTGATAAGATAGAAATTCCTTTGGCCAATAAACAGGTTATTGCCAAACAGCTAGTGTCATTAATCAATCAACATTATCTAGCAAAAAGTACTAAGCAATAAAACTTAATAACTTTAAGAGCTAGCTAGCTCTGTAAGCTTAACGGATAGCACAATAACAATAGAGAATGTTTAACTATGGTCGCCACACAAAGTAAAAACCAAAAGCCAAACCGTAAACACCAAATATTAGAATCTTTAGCATTAATGTTAGAAAATTGTCCGGGACAGCGTATCACTACGGCAAAGTTAGCTGCGGAAGTGGGTTTTTCAGAAGCCGCTTTATACCGTCACTTCCCGTCAAAAGCACGTATGTTTGAAGGCTTAATTGACTTTATTGAAGAGTCTATCTTTTCTCGCATCAATTTAATTTTAGCGGACCATAAAGAAGCCTTAGTAAGATGCCATCATATCCTGCATGTGTTATTAGTTTTTTCTGAACGCAATCCTGGCATGTGTCGAATTTTAGCGGGTGACGCCTTAATGGGTGAAAATGAACGCTTACGTGGCAGAGTTCATCAATTTTTTGAAAAATTAGAATCACAATTTAAACAAGTTTTGCGTGAACGTAAACTACGTGAAGGCAAAACCTTTACTATTAGTGAAGCCGCTTTAGCTAGCTTACTTGTTGCTTTCGCTGAAGGTAAAATGAGCCAGTTTGTTCGCTCAGGTTATAGTAAAAAACCCAGTAGTGACTTTAGTGAACAATGGCAATTTTTAATGGCCGATAAATAATAGTAATAATACTGTCTCCATCTAAGCTGTAAATAGCATTGGCTATGCCTGTTATTTACAGCAAATAATATTAATATTTCCCGAGGAAACCTATGAGTGCTCTCTCACAATTAAAACCTGCCAGTTTGTGGCAATTATTTGAAAAAATTTGCAGTATTCCACATCCATCTAAACATGAGCAAAAAATATCTTTGTGGATCCAAGACTGGGCCAAAGAACTTGGTTTAGCTATTAAGGAAGATGCTGTCGGCAACTTAATTATTAAAAAGCCAGCAACCGCAGGCATGGAAGATCGCAAAGGCATTATCTTACAAGCACATATGGATATGGTGCCACAAAAAAACAATGACACTGACCATGATTTTTTAACCGACCCTATTAAGCCCTATATTATCGAATCCGGTGATTGGGTAACGGCTGAAGGGACAACTCTAGGTGCTGACAACGGTGTTGGTTTAGCTTCAGCATTAGCTATTTTAGCCAGTGATGATATTCCTCATGGCCCATTAGAAGTACTGGTAACCATTGATGAAGAAGCCGGTATGACTGGCGCTTTTGGCCTAGAAGCAGGCTGGCTCGACGGTGATATTTTAATTAATACCGATTCTGAGCAAGAAGGCGAAGTATACATGGGTTGTGCTGGTGGCATTGATGGCAATGCCAATTTCCCACTAACTTTTGAGAATGTGCCAAGCGATTATAAAGCTTTTAACTTATCTATCTCTGGTTTGAAAGGTGGTCATTCCGGTGTTGATATTCATACTGGCCGTGCCAATGCTAATAAATTATTAGTGCGCTTTTTATTAGAGGCTAGCAATGAGTTCGATATAGGTTTAACTGAGTTAAATGGTGGTAGTTTACGCAATGCTATTCCTCGTGAAGCCAATGCCAGTTTTGTTATTGCTAAAGATAAAGTTGAGCCATTAAAAATTGCTTTAGCAAACTACTTAGCAACCATTAGAGCAAACCTTGGTGCTATCGAAACTGATATCGAGATGTTATTAATTTCACCAGAAGACTTTGAGCAATGTTGGACGAAAGCAACACAAGCCGCCATTTTACGCGCGCTAAATGCTTGCCCAAATGGTGTAATGCGCATGAGTGACGATATTGAAGGTATTGTGGAAACCTCATTAAACTTTGGTGTTATGCATACTCGCGGTAACAAATTTAATGCTATGGTCCTTATTCGTAGCTTACATGACGATGGCCGTTTAGAAACTCAACGGACAGTACAGTCTGTGTTTGAACTTGCTGGTGCTAGCATTATCTTCTCAGGCGCATACCCTGGTTGGAAGCCTAATACCGATTCTGCCATCATGCAGACCGTACGTGATACCTATCAAAGCATATTTAATAAAGTCCCTGCGGTAATGGTCATTCATGCTGGTTTAGAGTGTGGTTTATTTAAAAACGCTTATCCACATTGGGATATGGTGTCTATTGGGCCAACAATTAACTTCCCTCACTCACCCGATGAAAAAATTGAAATTGCTAGCGTAGCGCTCTATTGGCAATTATTAGTCGCAGTATTGGCTAATATTCCAAAAAAATAACAATAGTAAAATCCTGATAAACGGCTAGTCTATGGCTATCTGTTTATCAGTTTGATATTACCACCTTATTTCTCCCAGAATTTTTTGCTTGATATAACAATTTATCCGCTAATTCATAGGCACGTTCTACCGCTATATTTTGTGTAGAATTAATCAATAATAGCCCGGCAGATATGGTTATTTTCTTTTCAATATCACAGTATTGATGCAAGTTTTCTACGGCTACCCGAATATCTTCGATTAACTTGAATGCGGCCTGGTCACTTTTCGCTTGATACAGCAGTGCAAATTCTTCGCCACCTAAACGGAAAACGGCATCGTTACCCCGCTTCATTTGTATTTTTAATAAATTTGCTAGTGCAACAAGGGCCACATCACCGGCAGGATGGCCAAAAGTATCGTTATAGCCTTTAAAATGATCTATATCGATTATCACCAGTGCCAATAAATCATGGCTTCTGTTGGCACTGCTCATTTGCTGTGGCAATACTTCATCAAAGTGGCGACGGTTAAAAAGGCCTGTTAAGGCATCTGTTTTGCTTAACTGCTCTAACTGGCTTTTAGCGGTAATTAATTTTTCAAATGTTCTCGAAATAAGCATTTCCGCCAAATAGGCAAAAAAGAGGGTAAAACATGCAACCATAGTAAAGCGCACAAACTCCATAGTAATGACTGCGCCAGGAGTAAACGAAAATAATAAGATAAGTAATATAGTCAAATAAAACAGAGATATTCGTAAACCTGTTCGGTGCCCATAGAGGGACATAACGAGGAAAATATAGAGAAAAGACCAAATGGGGGTATATTCTTTACCTTGGTTAAAATAGACCACCAACAAAATACCCAATGCCATAAAGTGCAAGACAAAGTGTGAAGCGTATTTTCGTTGTTGACCAGGTAACAGCATTATTACTGACATAATGATGAATAAGCTAAAATTCACATAAAAAGTAGCATTATTGCTATAAATAAAGTTACCAAGCAGCAAAACAGAAAGAATAATCAAAGAGAATAGCAGGATAAACTTACTGGTAACTTTTTTTCGATATAAGTTACTTTCAATATCCTTATCTAATTGTAAATAAGCTTTAAACCATGTTTTCATTACGGAAAACCCACTTTATCAACATAAACATAGTCGAGCTTACCATAGAAGCAGTTCAACTGAATAAGTTAAATTTTTGCTAGTAACCCCAGAGGTATGTGGTCTTGCTCCTTCTTAACGACAACCCGTTTATCTTGCCAAGCTTGCTTACTTAAGTAGTAATCTAGATCGTTCGGTGGTATTGGCTTGGAAAAGTAATAACCTTGCATTAAATGACAAGCCGAATCATTGAGCCAATCGAAGGTGAGTAGGTCTTCCACCCCCTCGGCTACTACCTGCATATTTAATGCTTTAGCCATGTCTATCATTGCTTTAATTAGCTTCTTCGAGTCTTGATGCGCCTCTGTACTAGCTAAATCAAATACAAAGCTACGGTCTATTTTTAAGACATCGATTGGAAAGTCTCGTAGTAATGATAAAGATGAAAAACCAGTACCAAAATCATCTAAAAATATTTTAACGCCCAGTTTCTGCAAACTAGTTAAGTTCTTTTTAACAATAGTTTTATTATCAATAAGCGCCGATTCGGTCAGCTCTACCGCCAATAACTTACCCGGAACATTATATTGCAATAACGCCTTAGCGATTTGCTCCACAACTTCACCTTGCGCTAATTGTATTGGTGAGACATTAATACTAATGTAAGGGCAGCTTTCTTCACCGTACCTTTTGAGCCAAATTGCTAGCTGACAGCATGCTGATTCAATAAGCCACTTACCTAATATATGAATAAGACCTGTTTCTTCAGCAACTTCGATAAATTCATCGGGGAAGATCATACCCTTTGCAGGGTGCAGCCAACGACTTAGCGCTTCAAAGCCTTTTAAATTTTGATTATCGTGTATAGGCTGTAAGTATATGCTTAGCTCTTTATTAGCAATGGCATCTGCTAGTTCATCTTCAATATCTTGTTTTAACACTAGACTTTGATGCATATTTTCTTGATAAAACACCACCCTCCCTCGCCCTAATCGCTTGGCTTCATACATAGCTATATCAGCATTTCGAATCACGTCGTTGGCACTAGTATCTACCGTATTACTTAGATAGATGCCTATACTGGCACCAATGCGATATTTGTTATCATCAATAAGATATATTTGTTCTAAACGCCTCAATATTCGTTCAGCAACCAAAGTCACGGTCACTTGGCAGAAACTATTATGCAGCAGTACTGCAAATTCATCGCCACCAAAGCGAAATAGTAAATCATCAAAACGGGCTGTCTGCTGCAACCTTTGCGCCACTTGCTGCAATAACTTATCGCCAACTAGATGTCCTTTGGTATCGTTTACCTTTTTAAAGTGGTCTAAATCGATAAACAATAAGCTAAAGCCTTCATCACTATGACGATTTGTCTGCTTGGTTAACTTTTCTAGTTCATTAGTTAGCGCCTGCTTGTTAAGCAATTGTGTTAAATCATCATGGCTAGCTTGATACTGGAGTGATGCTGTTTTTTCTTTTACTAGAGAGTTAGCCCAGCGCACGCGGTTGATATACATCCATAAATATATGCTTAATCCTAGAGTCAAAGTCAGTATTATCATAGCGGCGCCGTAAGCATATAATCGACTACGAGAGTCATAACCTAGTTTAGTGAGCTCTATAGTCCATAGCTGGTTAGCAAATGGAATAGTCGCCTGCAACTTTGATCGTTTCTCCGGCGAATAACAACCTGAAACACAATGTTCTCGCCATTGAGAATCATATATTTTTTCACTTTTATCCTGACTATTAAAAATTGAAATTTGATAGTTTTTTGAGTTAGTAAGATCTCCCCAAAGGGTATCAACTAATTGGTTAGTCATAACAATGCCAACGAGGTAACCGCGTAAGTTATCGCTAGATGCCGTGTTATTTTTAAAGATAGGTAATAACAGTCTAAAACCTAATTCATTTTGTTCATTATTGAACTTAGCGGAGCTTATACTGCCACTGTGCAGTGCTTTATTCATACTAGTGGCGATAGTGCAGTTAGTATTTAGCTGCAAACCCAATTCATGACCAATAAACTCTGCTGGCTGAGCAAATAAAACGGGAAACGTGGCATTGGCAGCTAACTTAGGGCAGTTTGTTAGCAAATTACTCATTGCACGAATCTGATAATCAAAAATGCCACTGGCACGAACTTGCTTTTCAAAATTAGCCACTTGGCTTTTTTCAACCGCTGGCGCCCATTGCACGCCACGCATACCTGTATTTTTAAGAAAATCTCGTGTAATTAGTTGCGCAAAATCTTGCTGATGCAACTCTGGCTTAATCTTAAATAAACTTTGTGTTGCCAAGAATACTTTATTAATAGTCGAAATGGCTTGGGTTAGACTGGTTACTTTATCTTTAAAGCTTGCCTGAAATTGTTGATGGCTATGTTGCTCTTCATAATAGTTAACGGTCAGAAAAGCTGTATAGGCTAGTATCATTCCGAGCAACCATAATAAAACTATGCCAGAATATCGCTGCCAAAAAAAATGACTTTTTTTAACACCCGTCATCAAGAAATTCACAAAATTACCTTACGCTATTTAACGCTTATAAACATTAGCCGAGCATAGTGCCATTTGACCAAATAATGCTCCGCACACCAAGTGCAGCGTTTGTTAAATCAATGCTGTACATGATAACTGAACCATGCTTAAATGCAAACGATTCTCATTAACACATTTGTGCAACTTCAGGACTTTCCGTGAAAAAAATTGTTTTGTTATCTTTATTATCAGCAATATTATTAAATTTTTCCTTCATCGCTGAGAGCAACGAAAATCAACGTATGGTTAATGTTTATTCTTTTCGCCAAGTGAAATTAATTGAGCCGTTAATTAAAGAATTTACTGAAAAAACAGGTATTAAAGTGAATGTTGTTAGCGGTAAAGCAGATAAGTTAATGCAGCGACTGATTCAAGATGGTGATGATAGTTTTGCTGATGTATTACTAACCGTAGGTGCAGCTAGACTTGATAAAGCTAAACGATTAAACCTTATCAAACCAATCAACTCGGCAATATTACTCGCTAATGTGCCTGAAAACTTACGCGATCCGGAAAATTATTGGTTTGCTTTGTCATTACGGGTAAGAGCTATTTTTTATGCTAAAGATAAAATTAACCCACAGCTGCTAGCAAGCTATGAATCATTATTGAATAAGCGTTGGCTGGGTAAAATATGTAGTAGAGCTGGTAACCATTTTTATAATCGCGCTATGGTAGCTAGCTTTATTTATCACTACGGTGATGACTGGACTAAAAATTGGGTACAAAATTTTAGTGATAATTTAGCCATGCGACCTAATGGTAACGACAGAGATCAAATGAGAAAAGTCGCTAGGGGCGATTGTGATATCGCAATAGCTAACAGCTATTACTATGGCATGTTATCAAATAGCATTAAACAGAGTGACCGTGAAACGTATCAAAAAATTGGCATTATTTTACCACAAAGTAAAGATATTGGTAGCCATGTAAATATTAGTGGCGCAGCCCTTACTCACTCAGCTAAAAACGTTGATAATGCCATTAAATTCATTGAGTTTCTCACCACTAAAAAAGCACAGAAAATATACGCACATAGTAATTTTGAATTCCCCGTTCATGCTGATATTCCCGCAGGTGAATTTATTGCTTCATGGGGTGAGCTTAATGCCGATACCCAACCTATTCTGCATTTGCCTCTATACCATAAGCAAGCAGCGGAGATAATTTCCCAAAGTAATTGGTAATCGATACTCAGGAAAAGGCATAATTAACCTAGCCTTTACTCAAGATAAAGTCATTAAGATATTGTTCATTGCACTAACTACAACAACAACGACCAATAAAAATACAAATGATTATTATAGCCTTGTTTTAAATAACTATAATGGCTATTGATAACTAAGCTTTGTTATTAAAAAATTTTCCGTTAGAATGGGTGAATCACTATTTAGGATACTTGTTATGATTCAGCCAGAAAAAATAATAATAGCTGACGATCATCCCTTATTTAGACAAGCGCTATTAGGGACATTAAAAGCCAAGCTAACATATACCACATGGCTTGAAGCAGAGACAATTGAAGAACTTGAACAACAACTCACCAACAATAATGATAGTGATTTGTTATTACTGGATTTAAATATTCCTGGCGCTCATGGCTTTAATACCCTAATTCATGTGCGTAATCACTTTCCACAAATTCCTGTAGTTATCGTCTCCGCTCATGAAGATCATGACACCATCAGTAAAGCAATGGAGTATGGTGCCGCTGGCTTTGTACCAAAATCTACCCCAGTTAATGATATTTATTCTGCTATTGTTGCCGTATTGTCAGGTAATATCTGGCTACCCGCTTCTTTCGAACAAGCACCAAGTAGCAATAGTAAAAGTAATATTGCTGAGCGCGTCGCCAGTTTAACGCAGCAACAATATCGTATCTTAATGATGTTTGCCCAGGGCATGCTAAATAAGCAAATTGCTTACGATTTAAATGTATCAGAAGCGACCATTAAAGCCCATGCTACCGCCATTTTCAGAAAACTTGATGTGCGCAACCGCACGCAAGCTGTTATTGTCATTGCCCAGTTAAACTTATCTGAGGCAAGCTTTTAACAAGCTTTACTGCCGTAAGTTATATCAACTTGCTGACTGAAACAAAAAAGCACGTCAATGATCACTCTTTGACGTGCTTTTTCAATTTTACAGCTTAGCGTTATATCACTTAGACTTTACCTTTTAAACATCACTGTTTAAATAAAGGCAAAAGCATCAGCATACATATGCTCTAACAAAGCGCCATGCTCAACAAAATCGCTTCGAATTGCACCAACCATGTCAAAACGGCCGGCCAAGTAGATATCGTAAGGCTCAAAGCTGACAATATCATGCATAGCGGCTTGGTGAACTAAGCCGGTTTTACCTTGCCAAGGGTTTTCTGAGTTTTCCTGCACATTCTCAATGACTGGGATAAAATTAGCGTGCGGCAGTTTAGCAATAGTGGCAATAGTTTTTTCTAATTCATAAATGGCACTTTCTTGACGTAAGCCCCAATAAACCATGATATGACGCTGTGATTTTTGCTCGGCTAAATACTCAAACATAGATTTAATGTAAGAGAAACCAGTACCACCGGCAAGTAATAATAATGGTCGTTCACTATCAACACGTAATTGCGCATGACCTGCAGGTATTTCAATGGTTACCGGCTCGCCACTAGCGTGACTAGCTTTAATACGCTCAATCACTTGCATTGGGTAGCTATCGGCAACAAAAGCGCCTATTTGTAATTCAAGTAAATCACTATTAGGTGAACTGGCAATTGAAAATGGACGTTTATCTTCATCACTCATGACAAAATTCAAATACTGACCGGCAATAAAATCAACTTTTTCATTGGGCTTTAAAAGTACTTTATATACGTGTGATGTTAACGATGTTAACGACTCTATTTGACAACTAACTGTCTTCATTCTTAAACCTTTTTGCTACTTTATTGGTAATTACTCATCGGCAAAGTGGTTATTTTGCCGATAGCTAATAAGAAAGAATTGCGACTCTACTAAGTATAGTCAGCAAACTTTATAAAATATTTAAATAATATCTAATTCATCCCAAAGTTCATCAACTTGGTCTTTGATTTCCTGGGTCATCTCAATTGGCTCACCCCATTCACGATCTGTTTCACCAGGCCATTTATTAGTGGCATCTAGGCCCATTTTAGAACCTAACCCTGAAACAGGTGAGGCAAAATCAAGGTAATCAATTGGCGTGTTTTCTATCAATACAGTATCACGACTCGGATCCATTCTTGTGGTCATTGCCCAGATAACATCTTCCCAGTTTCTAGCATTGATATCGTCATCACAAACTATGACAAACTTGGTGTACATAAATTGCCGTAAGAATGACCAAACGCCCATCATTACTACTTTAGCGTGACCGGCATATTGCTTTTTAATAGTGACAATAGCAAGGCGATAAGAGCAACCTTCTGGTGGCAGATAAAAGTCCTGAATTTCAGGAAATTGCTTTTGCAAAATAGGCACAAAGACTTCATTAAGCGCAACGCCTAAAATGGCAGGTTCATCAGGTGGCCTGCCCGTATAGGTACTATGATAGATAGCATCTTTGCGCATAGTGATATGTGTTACTGTCATCACTGGAAAGCTATCCACTTCATTGTAATAACCAGTATGATCGCCATAAGGCCCTTCTGGCGCCATTTCATCTGGGTCTAAATAGCCCTCTAAAATGATTTCAGCCGTAGCGGGAACTTCTAAATCATTACTGATTGCTTTAGCCACTTGTGTTCTAGCACCGCGTAATAAACCGGCAAAAGCATATTCAGATAGCGTATCGGGAACTGGCGTTACCGCACCCAAAATTGTGGCAGGATCAGCACCTAAGGCAACAGATACTGGGTATTTTTCCCCTGGATGTTCTTTTTTGAATTCTTGAAAATCAAGTGCGCCGCCACGGTGTGATAACCACCGCATGATGACTTTATTTTTACTGAGTACTTGCTGGCGGTAAATACCTAAGTTTTGGCGCTCTTTATGCGGGCCTCGAGTAATAGTAAGTCCCCAGGTAATTAATGGCGCAACATCACCAGGCCAACAAGTTTGTATTGGTAGCTTAGTTAAATCAACATCATCACCCGATATCACTATTTGCTGACATAAGGGTTTTTTAATGACTTTTACCGGCATATTTAATACTTGTTTATACACGGGTATTTTACTTAGAGCATCACGGAAACCTTTTGGTGGCTCAGGCTCTTTAAGCATAGCCAGCAACTTGCCAACATCGCGTAAAGCAGCAACATTTTTTTGGCCCATGGCTAGAGCAACCCGGTCTGGGGTACCAAAAAGGTTAGTCAGCACTGGCATACTGTGCGGCTTACCATTTTCATCGACTGCATTTTCAAAAAGTAATGCCGGACCTTTCGCTTTAAGCGTTCTATCGCTAATCTCTGTCATTGCTAAATGAGTAGATATTGGCTGAGTAATACGCTTAAGCTGGCCTATTTTTTCAAGTTGACTGATAAAGTCTCTTAAATCACTGTATTTCATCTAAGTTACCAGTAAGAGGTAAGGTACTATACCCATTATCAATCAAGATGCAGGTTTCAGAGTGCTTGAGCACTTTGATTGATAACGGGTATGAGATAAAAAAACCAGTCATTAGACTGGTTTTCATTAATTAAGGTTTAGCTATAAATAAAGCGATTATTTACGCTTCATTGAATCAAAAAACTCATCATTAGTTTTAGTCATGGCCAATTTATCGATAAGGAACTCAATGGCACCAACTTCATCCATTTCATGAACAACCTTACGCAGAACCCACATTTTTTGTAATTCAGCAGGCTTAGTAATAAGCTCTTCACGACGAGTACCACTACGATTAATGTTAATTGCTGGGAATACACGTTTTTCAGAAATTTTCCGTGACAGGTGTAATTCCATATTACCTGTACCTTTAAATTCTTCGTAGATAACTTCGTCCATTTTAGAGCCCGTTTCAACTAGCGCTGTCGCGATAATTGTTAAGCTACCACCTTCTTCGATGTTACGTGCTGCACCAAAGAAACGTTTTGGACGATGTAAAGCATTAGCATCAACACCACCAGATAGAATTTTACCCGACGAAGGAATAACTGTGTTGTAAGCACGGGCTAAACGGGTAATCGAATCAAGTAAAATGACCACGTCTTTTTTATGTTCAACTAAACGTTTTGCTTTCTCAATGACCATTTCTGCCACTTGTACGTGACGACTTGCTGGTTCATCAAAGGTAGAAGCAATAACTTCACCTTTCACCAAGCGCTGCATTTCAGTTACTTCTTCTGGACGCTCATCAATTAATAATACCATTAGCTCGGCATCAGGATAATTATGGGCAATGCTTTGTGCAATATTTTGTAATAATAAGGTTTTACCGGCTTTTGGCGGCGCAACAATTAAACCACGTTGGCCTTTACCAATGGGTGACGCTAAATCAATAACACGAGCGGTAATATCTTCTGTTGAACCATTACCACGTTCCATGATGAAGCGATCGGTTGGATGAATCGGGGTTAAGTTTTCAAATAATATCTTATTACGAGTATTTTCTGGGCGATCAAAGTTAACTTCAGTCACCTTTAATAGAGCGAAGTAACGCTCGCCTTTTTTCGGTGAACGAATTTTACCTTGGATGGTATCACCCGTGCGCATACTAAAGCGGCGAATTTGGCTTGGTGATACATAAATGTCATCTGGCCCAGCTAAATATGAAGAGTCTGCTGAGCGTAAAAAGCCAAAACCATCTTGTAAAATCTCTAAAACACCGCCACCGAAAATATCATTATCACCTTCAGCATGTGCTTTTAAAATAGCAAAAATTATGTCTTGCTTGCGTGTTCTAGCTAGGTTCTCAAGCTTCATTTCCGCAGCAAGGCTAACCAATTCATTAATGGATTTTTCTTTTAGTTCGGTAAGGTTCATAGGGGGTTTCTTAAACTATTTTAAGTGATAGTGCCTTCGGCGATTGCCGACACAAGTGTATGTTAAATGTATTTGTTACAATAAGAATAGAGATGAAGCGATGTTATTTTGTACTCAGGGGCTAAATTTAGCACTAAAATTTGATTAGGTAAAGGCTGAATAAAAGCTAAGTAAATATTTTATCAGAAAAAACAAAAAGCCTGGTAACTTAGGTATAAGTTATCAGGCTTTATAAATCTTATCATTTATAAGTTTTTATCTAAAAACTCTTTTAGTTGAGTTTTCGATAGTGCGCCCACTTTCGTGTCAGCAATTTCACCATCTTTAAATAGTAATAAGGTTGGAATACCACGTACACCATATTTTGGTGGTGTTACTGAGTTTTGGTCTATGTTTAATTTACCAACAGTCACTTTGCCTTCGTATTCATCGGCAATATCATCAAGTACTGGGGCAATCATTTTACAAGGACCACACCATTCAGCCCAAAAATCAACTAATACTAAACCCGATGCTTTTAATACATCTGCTTCAAAACTATCATCAGTTAGCTGAACAATTTTATCGCTCATCATATTCTCCGTTGTTATGGCGAAAACGCCTTTGTGGTAATTACTCTGGGGTAATTATACCGTGATTCACTGCTTTTCCAATACTGTTTTCTGTAACATTGCTATTAATTAAGCCGTAATAGCAATTCTAATAAGTTAGTTTCAAGCTCAGAGCTATATTAGCGAAGTTATAATAAATAAAGTTTTCATAGGTCTAATTATTCTAAATTAAACAAATTTGTATCGTTTTTACTTGTCTGACAAGCTGCCCGCGTGCAAGTTTAAAGACTTATAAACAGCGTTATTACTTTCGATAAGGACGCTACAGCAAGTACCTTATTCGCTAATGCAGGAGTAATTTCCTGTATAACCATTATCTTCAAGCTAAGGCTTTTAATTCTCGCTGCATTAGAAATAACTCAATAGCCCTAGTATAAAACCTAATTAATTAATTTTTAAGCAGCTATTTAGTAAACAAAAATGTTAAGCTTGCGCCATGAAAAAAACACACTTAACTGAAACAAAATTCACTGACCTAAATCTTGCCCCGCAAGTAGTCACTGGACTAGAAGCTATGGGCTTCGAATATTGTACGTCTATTCAGGCGATGGCTTTACCCGTTCTGCTAAAAGGCACTGATATAGCTGGCCAAGCACAAACAGGTGAAGGTAAAACTCTTGCCTTTTTAGCAGCTACTTTTCATCACCTTCTGCAAAAAGAAGCGCCTACACATAACCAACCTCGCGCCTTAATAATGGCGCCAACACGTGAATTAGCTATACAAATTCACCGTGATGCTAAAGAGATGGCAAAAAGCACTGGCTTACGTCTTGGTGTTGTATATGGGGGCGAAGGTTATGAAAGTCAACGCTTAGAATTAGAAGCTGGTGTTGATATTCTTATTGGCACTTGTGGTCGTTTGATTGATTACATGAAACAAGGTATTTATAACCTTACTAACATCGAAGTCATCGTACTTGATGAAGCCGATAGAATGTTTGATTTAGGCTTTATTAAAGATATTCGTTATATGTTTGATAAAATGCCTCCAGCTACTGAACGTTTAAGCATGCTATTTTCGGCAACTTTATCATTCCGTGTCAAAGAATTAGCCTTCGATCATATGAATGATCCTACCAGTGTTGAAGTTGCCCCAGAGCAAAAAACCAATATTCGTATCAGTGAAGAGCTTTTCTATCCATCTAACGAAGACAAGATGTCTTTGTTACAAACATTGATTGAAGAAGATTGGCCTGAAAAAGCGATTGTTTTTGCCAATACCAAACATGTTTGTGAAAAAGTTTATGATCACCTGAATGCCGATAAAATACGTGTTGGTTTATTAACCGGTGATGTGCCACAGAAAAAGCGCTTAAAAATATTAGAGCAATTTACTGAAGGTACCATAGACATTCTGGTTGCAACCGATGTTGCTGCTCGTGGTTTACATATCCCTAGCGTAACTCATGTTTTTAACTATGACTTACCTGATGATTGTCAAGATTATGTGCATCGCATTGGTCGTACAGGTCGTGCTGGTGCAAGCGGTCATGCGATTAGTTTAGCTTGTGAGCAATATGTTTTTAATTTACCTGAAATTGAAACTTATATTGAGCATGAACTACCAGTAACTAAGTATGATCATGAAGCATTATTGACTGACTTACCTAGACCTAAACCTCGTCAACGTCGTCATAGATCTAATACCTCAAGAACAGGTGGCAACCGCCAAGGTGGTCGTTCTAATACTCGACCAGCCAACCGTGGTGGTAATAGCAATCGCGGCAACCGCTAAACTATTCCCTGGATTTAAAGCACATTGAGTGATTTAGAGAGCCAAAATCAAGCCACGTCAAAGGCAATACCACAGTATGATGAGAACCATTACGCTGTGGTTGATTTAGGCTCTAATAGTTTCCACCTACTTATTACCTGCTTGATTACTGAGTCAAGTGCAGAGCCAAGAGGTGAATCAAATAGAAAATCACTAAAAACTGTTAATAAAGTTAAGCAAAAAGTTCGCTTAGCCGCAGGATTAGATGATAACAACCTGCTTTCTGATGAAGCCATTGCACGTGGCCTTGACTGTCTGAAAAACTTCGCTCTACATCTACAAACTATCCCAGTAAATAATATCCTTATTGTTGCCACAGCTGCATTACGCATGGCTAAGAATAATCAGCTATTTTTTGATGCTGCTAAACAGATCTTACCTAAACAGATAAAATTATTAAGCGGTGAACAAGAAGCCAAAACGATTTATGCCGGGGTTGCCCATACCTCTATCAGTAATAAGCACCAATCATATGCAAAAAAATTGGTACTCGATATTGGTGGTGCTAGTACTGAAATTATCGTTGGTTCAGGCTGTACAACAAAAAAATTGGTCAGCTTAGATATTGGTTGTGTTAGCTATATTGGTAAATACTTTGTTGGTGGCGTGCTTAATCAGAAAAATTTTGACCTCTGTATCGCCGCTGCATCGAATGTTATTAATACAGTGAACAATGATTTTGTTCAACTTGGTTGGCAATCTGCTGTTGGCAGTTCAGGTACCATGCAAGCCATGGTAGAGATACTTAAACAACGTCAACAAATACCTACTATCACTTTAGTATTTCTTAATGAAATCCAGCAAACTCTGATAAGTTGCCAGACCATAAACAATATCGAAATAGCGGGACTAAGAGCTGATCGCAAAGCAATATTAGCCAGCGGCTTAAGTATATTGATAGCTTTGTTTAAATGTCTGCGTATAAAAGAATTATGTCTTTCAAGTGGCGCTCTTCGTGAAGGTTTACTCTTTGAATTAGTTCCTGACGCAAAAATCATCCATACTCTCTAGTTTACTTATCTTCCCTATCATTTACTTGTCTTAAGATACCTCTGGCTGCCTTTAGCTACCTTTTGTTGCCCTTAGGAAGTGAAGCCCTGAAATACCAAAGCGCCACTGGAATTTCAATAATGCTATAACTCAGTAAAGTAAACCAAAACCAGTTTAGCTCAGCGATTAAAAAATCAAAACTAGCATCCGTACCCCAGTATTTATTCGCCACAATAACTAACGCTAAGCCAGAAGCGAGGCAATCAAATAGCGCCACTTTATTAAGATTTTTACCGGCCAATTTCGGATATACAGAGACATAAGCAATAATAATGATCACCGCGTTTAGTAATATTATAGTGAATTCAGCCGACATCATTTCCCTCATTATTTGTTAGCAAAGTAACCCCTACTTGGCAAGCAGCTAAGAGTTCATTACTAAAGTCTTTATCATCTAATGCTCTAGCTAAAGCCAAGCCACCAATCATCAATACCGCGCTTTGCAGTGCTTTCTCTCTACTGTTACTTAACGACTCTGCTTGTGCAATAAAAGCTTGTAACGTTTTAGTATAAGTTGCTTTTACCTGGCTATCTTGTTGATTAATATCAGAGACTAAAAAAGCCAACGGACATGCTTGTTCATACTGATCATCTCTATGCTTAGTACTTAAATAATACTGCGCAAACTCCTTCATATTCTGCGGACAATTTTCGGGCTTTCTTTGATAAGCTACAGTTGCCGCTTTTCTGATTGCTTGTGCGTATAAGTCACTTTTAGATTTGAAATGACTATAAAAAGCCCCGCGCGTTAACTCGGCATTTTTCATTACTTGATCAATAGATATCTTTTCAAAGCCGTGATGGGTAAACAGCATAGCTGCACTGGTTAAAATTCTGTCTTTTGACTGTGCCTTATGAGTATCTTGCCACGCCATTGCCATGTCCCAGTTGTTTGATTAATCATCTTGCTAGTATTCCATATTTTTAAAATATGTTCTTGAACATATTGTCATTTAGGTTAAATTATTACCTTATAGTGTAAGGTTTATCAATAAAGGAGCATAAAATGACAGCTGAAACGATACATATCTACGGACCAAGCTTTTCAAATTTCGTCCGCACGGTCATGTTAGTGTGTGAAGAAAAAAAACTTGATTACAGCGTAGGCTTTGAAGTGGCAGGAAAGGAAGTCGCCTTTAAAAGTGAGCAGCACCTAGGCTTACACCCTTTTGGAAAAATACCTGTGTTACTAGATAAGGGTTTGGTTCTGCCCGAAACAGCCAGTATTTGTCGCTACTTGGATGCAGATAAGACCTTACAGCCGGATAATAGTTTGGCTTTCGCCCGGCACGATGCACTTTGTGCGCTGATCTCAATTGATATTGATAAAATATTGGTACGGGAATATTTGCTGGAGTTTGCTTTTCCCAAAGGAGAAAACAATAGTGTGCGCTTTGACGTGGTGAAAGAGGTTCAGCCTAAAGTTGCAACCACGTTAGCTATCATTGAAAAGATGCTTGATGAGGAAAACTCTTTATCATCTGAGCAATTCACTATTGCCGATGCTTTATTAGCGCCTATCTTGCATTATATCTCTTGCCTGCCTGCTGGTTTTAACCTGCTGACAGACTTTCCTAAGGTAGAGCAATATTTAGCTGATTTAATGACAAGACCGTCATGCCAGAAAGTATTATTGGCTAAAAATCTATAATGATAAGCTTAAAGCTTCCGACTAAGTCGAATGCTAGCCAATAAAATTCGCGCTTTTTAATTGGCTTTCAAGTTAAATTCTAATTTAAAACTTAAGCGTCTTCTTTTAACCAACGAGCAACCTTTATGGCAAAATAGGTTAGGATACCATCGGCTCCTGCGCGTTTAAATGCTAATAAACCTTCCATAACACAAGGTTTTTCCTCTAACCAACCATTTTGAATAGCGGCCATATGCATAGCATATTCACCACTGACTTGATAAGCATAGGTTGGTACCTGAAAGGTATCTTTAACACGTCGCACTATGTCTAAATAAGGCATACCGGGTTTTACCATTACCATATCAGCACCTTCGGCAATGTCTTGAGCCACTTCATGTAATGCCTCATTGCTATTAGCAGGGTCCATTTGATAGGTATGTTTATTGCCACCTTTAATATTACCCGCTGAGCCGACAGCATCACGGAATGGTCCGTAATAATTAGAGGCATACTTTGCCGAGTAAGCTAGAATCTTAGTATTAACAAAACCATTTTCTTCTAATACTTGCCTGATTGCGCCGACACGTCCATCCATCATATCTGATGGTGCAACTATATCTGCACCGGCTTGTGCATGTGATAAAGCCTGCTTAGTTAAAATATCTTTGGTGACATCATTTAACACATAACCGCTAGCACCAGCTTTATTGTTATCATTGTCACTTAAAATACCATCTTGACCATGGGTAGTAAAAGGGTCAAGGGCAACATCAGTGATCACGGCAAGTTGTGGGAAGTTAGCTTTAAGGGCGCGTACTGCGCGTTGAGCTAAACCCTCGGGGTTATATGCTTCTTCTGCCATAAGTGATTTTTTATCACTTGGCGTAACCGGAAAAATGGCAATAGCTGGGATGCCGAGGTCGACCAACTCTTGCGCTTCTTCTAATAATAAATCAATACTTTTACGCTCAACACCCGGCATTGAAGCAATAGCTTCGCGCTGATTTTCGCCTTCAAGCACAAAAACAGGGTAAATAAGATCGTTGACCGTTAACTGAGACTCCGCCATTAAACGACGAGTATGGTCATCAACGCGCATACGGCGCATACGACGAGCTGGATATTGGCCAAAAGCCGAATTACCATTGTGGGACATAAGTATTCCTAAAAATTATTCTGTTAATATGTATTGTTGTGTTTGATTTCGGCCATTGTGCTTAGCTTGGTATAGCGCTTTATCAGCACCAGAGAAAATTTGCTCGGGCCCGATATCAACTTCTTGCTGGTAAGTACAGGTACCACAGCTAATCGTTAGCGCTATCTCTATCTCTTGAAAGATAAAGGCTTGTTCATTGAGCAACAAGCGTAATTGCTCAGCCACAAGTAGCGCACCTTCAACCTCGGTATTAGGGAGAATAAGACAAAACTCCTCACCTCCATAACGAAAGGCTATATCAGCACTACGCTTCAAGCTTTGCATTATATGTTTTGCCAACCAAATCAGACACTGATCGCCGGCTAAGTGACCATAGTTATCATTCACCAATTTAAAGTGATCAATATCAATTAACACTAAACTCAATGGGGTAAGGTTACGACGACTACGGCGGTACTCAGCTAATATTTTTTGATCGTAGCATCGTCGGTTGTGTAAACCGGTAAGTTCATCAAGAACATTTTTTCGTTCAAGCTCTTGGTTAGCACTTTCTAATTCTTGCAGAGCAATATTAAGCTCGAGTGTACGCTCTTGTACTCTTTCTTCTAGTAAGTCTTGACTATCTTCTTGGTCTTTAGACAAGCTTTGCATTGCCTGTTCGACTATTTTGCTATTCTTTTTTGCTAATTTAAGTCGCAATAACATTTTTTGATATTTTTTGTGGAAGTGGCGACTTAAATAACAGAAAATTAAGCAGGTTATTACGCTACCTAAAAGAATCCCCATACCAAAAAATAAATGTTCGGCACTCTCTTGTGCCATCGCCATACTCACAGGAGTATATAGCATCAATAAGGATACATAACCTGTAACTTTAGCGATAACAATTGGCTTCATTTAGGCTAATTCTTTCGTTGTGGGAAAATTAAAGACCTTTTCGGCATTACGGCTAGTTTGCCAAGCAATCTCTTCTTGGTCAAGACCTGTAATACTAGCAATTTCTTTCATGATGTAAGGTAAATAACCAGGTTCGTTACGGCTACTTTTGGGTTTTGGTCGAATCGTTCGAGGCGTTAAATAGGGTGCATCCGTTTCAATCAATAAACGATTTAATGGAATTAAACTGACAATTTCACGAAGGGTTTGACCACGACGCTCATCACATAGCCAACCGGTAATGCCAATATACATATCAGCTTCAATACATTGTCTTAATTCACTTTTCTCACCTGTAAAGCAGTGAGAGACCATGGCAGGTACTTTACCTAAGTATGGTGACAGAATGTTGAACCAAGGTTCAAAAGCATCTCTTTGATGTAAAAATAGTGGCATTTGTAGCTTAGCCGCTAAAGCAACTTGTTCACTAAAGACTTTAACTTGTTGTGCCGGAGCGGAAAAATTTCGATTGAAATCTAAACCACACTCCCCAATGGCTTTGACTGGGGCTTGCATAGCTAATTGTTGAATCTGCTCTATATAATCAATTGAAACATGGTCAGCGTCGTGTGGATGAACACCTGCGGTGCTATATAAAAAATCAGGAAAATCTGTTTGGTATTGCTGACACAGTGTTAACGCTTTTTGACTTTCCTCAACACTGGTGCCCGTGATCAGTAAGCCGCTAAGCCCTGCCGACTGTGCACGGAGGATTACGGCTTCACGGTCTTTATCAAAACGTTTATTGGTTAAGTTAACGCCAACATCTATTAAAGTAGCTTTATTCAAAACAATCTCGCTCTATTGTAGCCTTTTGACTTTAATACGCTTTTTTGTATTTTCTTTTTTGAGATATACAGAGCCAAATGCGCCTTTGGTTAAGATCACTCTACTGCCTATGCTTAACGTTAATGCAGCCGTATCTTTTTGCTGCCATTTTTGACCATTTTCAAAAATTATCTTCCACTGACCACGTACTGTTTTAGTTAATTTACTAATCGTTAGGGTAATGGTGTTTATTTCTTTAGCTAGTTCTTCCTTCGTTTTTTCTACATGATCTTTGCCAAAGTCATCAAGTTGTTGTTCAGTTAATGGAACTTTTTCACTTGTTACCGGAGCACTTACTACTGCTTTTTTTTGCGGGGAAAGTGCATCAAAGCAGGTTAATCTTGCTTTATCCTGGCTTATTTGACTGCAAATATTAATTTCAGCAGCCTGATTACTGGTCTGAGCCTGCGCTATTATTGGCAAAGCTAAGCCACTAATAAATGCGGCACAAGTTAACAAGTTTATAACTGTCATTCTTCGCTCTCTTTTACATCAATTGAATTTTCTTCGTCTTCTTTATGATAAAACGAAGCGATAATAATACCCACTTCAAACAATAGCAGCATAGGAACAGCGAGCATAGTTTGCGAGATAATATCTGGTGGTGTTAACAACATACCTATAACAAAAGCCCCAACAACAACATAAGCTCGCTTTTCTCTTAAACTATCAGGTGTCGTCATACCTGTCCAACACATCAAAATAATAGCAATAGGAATCTCAAACGCAGCGCCAAAAGCAAAAAACAGCTTTAAAATGAAATCAAGATAACTGCTGATATCGGTGGCAATCACCACCCCTTCCGGCGCTACGGAAGTAAAAAAAGCAAACACTACTGGAAAAACGACAAAATAAGCAAAAGCAATGCCGCTATAAAATAGTATTGTCGAGCCAATCATTAACGGCACAATCATACGCTTTTCATTACTATATAAGCCAGGCGCAACAAATGACCAGATTTGGTACAAAACAAATGGCATAGCGATAAAGAGTGATAATACTAAGGTTAGTTTAAAGGGGGCAAAAAATGGCGAGGCAACATCGGTCGCTATCATTTGTGAGCCTTCCGGCATGGTAGCTAACAACGGCTGCGCCACATATTGGTAAATATCTTGGGCAAAGTAAACTAAGCAGCAAAAGATAATTAACACACCTAAAATAGAGCGTAATAAACGATTACGTAATTCTAACAGATGATCAAACAAGCTGGCACTTGGTGCTGGGGCTGTACTCATGGTTGGGGTTTATCACTTTCTGGGTTAGCTGCATTTACTGAAGGCTCAACAGAACTTACTTCTTGCGCAGATGCGCTGTCGACAAGCTGACTTTTCAAAACCTCGTCCTGAGCCATTTTAGCACTTACCGATGAAGCTAATGAAGAAGAGATCATCGAGTCTAAAGGCTGAGTGTTCACTTTTTTGAATGGCTCAGTGACAGAGGCTGCCGCTTCTTGCAAAGTTTTTAACGACTCAGCAACTTCTGGACTTAAGTTTTGCAAATTGCTTTGCTCTGCTTTTTTCAAATTGGCATGCAGTTCATGAATACGCAACTCTTCGGTTAGCTCAGTTTTAACGGTATCACTAAACTTGCGCGCACCCGTGATCCAGCTACGCAGCGTACGTATTGCTACTGGTAAGCGCTCAGGACCCAAAATAACCAAGCCCATAATTGCAATAAGAATTAATTCCCAAAAACCTACATCAAACATAAATTAAGCCTGATCTGTTTCTTTAGTTTTGCTGTTAGCTTTAGTGGTTTGTTCTGATGCGCTGCCAGAGTTATCAGCTAAAGTATCTGAAGTTTTTTCGGCACTTGTCTTTTCGACATTAGTATTTTGCTCTTTATCTTCACCGATAGCACTTTTGAAACCTTTAATCGCTGAGCCTAAATCTCCACCTAAATTACGTAGCTTTTTAGTGCCAAATAATAACACTACAATCACGGCAATAATAACCAGTTGCCAAATTCCGATTCCACCCATAATAAATTACTCCTGATATTTGATGCTCACATGACTAAGCAATACCCTAGCTCATGCTTTATGTGTAAACATTATATACCTAAATAATACCGGGAAACGAGTAAAAGCAGTAAATGAATGGGGAAATGATGAGCTAAAACAATATTTATTTTGTGGGTAAGTCTGTTTCGATAATAAATCGCTCAGAAAGGTAGTTAAAGTAGCTATTCAACTAAAGCTATTTACATAGGGGATCAAAAAAGGCGACTTTTCAGTCGCCTTTATTTTGAGCTACTTTCTACTTACTAGAATTTATAAGTAGTATTAACGAAGAAAGTACGACCGATTACATCATAGATGTTTGGTACTGTATTCATATCATTACCATTTGGTACTTCTTCTGGTTCAGTATCAAATAAGTTTTTGATACCACCAGTTACCTGCCAAGCATCATTAATATGGTAAGCAGTTGAAATATTGTGGTAGATCACATCATCAGTTGTGAATACGTCTCCGTAATCAACACCTTCCATACCTTGGATATAATTAGCTGTATAAAGCAGGTTCAAGTCTTCAGTAATATCAGCACTAATCGTTAAGTTAGTCTTTAACTGTGAGTAACCACCCATATTGCCGTCAATTGTACCTTCATAGCTGATGTTATCTTCTACAAACTCAAGTAAGTAAGTAGTATCAAGCATAACTCTAAAAATTCCGGCAGTGTAACTAACATTCCAATCAATACCTGAAGTATTTTGTTGGCCAATGTTAGTTAATGCTGACGTCATCTCTGACAAATCACCCGTTGGAGTAATGTTAATTGTTTCACAAGCAACAAGGTCGCCTCCTTCACATTTATTCATCTCAGCTTGTACATTAACACGGCTAATGGCGTTGGTAATATCAAACTTCCAGTAATCTACGGTAGTAGATAGACCGTCAGTGATTTCCCACACTACACCAGCAGTGAATGACTCACTCTCTTCTGGTTGTAAATCGGGATCACTTGTATAGTTAACTTCGATTTGTGCATCTTGTGCGTTGCCCCACGGGTCAGATAAATAATCGAATGAACCTGAGTTACCGCCGAATAACTCACTAACACTTGGCGCTCTAAAACCTGTTGCGGCAACCGCTCTAAGCATTAAACCATCAGTAATACTGTAAGTAGCACCTAACTTCCACGTAGCTGCGCCACCAAAAGTCGAGTAGTTATCGTAACGAGTCGCAGCTTCTACTGTGAAAGAATCAGTTACTGGTACAGAAATTTCACCGTAAAGAGATTGAACAGAGTAATTTCCTTCTGTTGGATCTTGTTGGGATGCAGTACTTTCACCAGCTTGAGTTATTAAATCAGGAGTGTAGTAACCACTTTCAAAGCGGCTTTCAACACCGATAGCATAACCAATATCAGATTCATTAATACCACTGAAACCTGCAGCTAAGGTAAATTGCTCATTACCACCTTGGTTTTCTTCGGTGTACATAATACCTTCACTAGCTAAGAAGTCATTATCCATAGGGTCGCCACTGAACCAATCATCTTGATGGTTATAAATGCTTTGTTCCATATTAGCGGCATGGATAGAGTTAGCAACACTGTCTTTAGAATCATTGCGACCATAAGTTGCTGACATATCCCACTGAGTGTCATTACTTAAATAACCAACTAGACCAACAGAAGCACGGTAAGTATCAGTTTCCTGTGCATAAATACGTGGTCCGGCATCAGTCATACGACGTCTATAATTTAAAGTGTCTGGAGTATTGCCATCTTCATCTTTAAATTGATCGGTATATTTATCATCTAACAAGTCAGTATCTAAGTCGATATTTGCTGGCTGTGGTGCCATTTGTTGATTTGACTCACGACGCGTATACATAAAATCAATGCTTAACTCAGTATCATCTGCAATTTCAGTATTAAAAGTGGTAAATAAACTCAATAATTCATTAGGTGTTTGTGCATAGCTATCATCGGTATAATCATAGCTTTCATCACGCGGCTTAAAACCACCATTACCATCTGGCATCATGCCACCTAAGGTGCCACCTGGAATGAATGATGACTCACCAGGTGGTACAAAATCACGGTCCGACTGAATGATTTCACCACGGTTTGAGTACTGTACGCCAACGACTATGTTACCGCCAGCAACTTCACTACCGTGTAAAATACTAAAACCACCGCTTTCGCCATCACCTTTATCGGTAATGCTGCCGTCAGCTGTTATTTCTGTACCTTCAAAATCTTTTTTAGTGATGATGTTTACTACACCCGCGATAGCATCAGAGCCATATACCGCAGAAGCACCATCTTTTAATATTTCAATGCTTTGAATCATTGAAACAGGAATTGTATTTAAATCTACTGAAGAATCTGCACCCGTACCAGAAGCAACCATACGACGACCATTTAATAACACTAACGTACGTTGAACTCCCATACCACGTAAGTTAACTGTTGCAGAGCCACCTGAACCATTGTTTGATGTTGCACCTAAGCTCATACCTGATGCAGCTGGCTGCATAGATAAAATTTCTTGTACTGAAGTAAAGCCACTTTTAGCAATAAAGTCAGACGAGATTACTGTTACTGGACTAGCTGTTTCAATATCGGTTCTGTTAATGCGAGAACCGGTTACGGCAATGCGTTCTACTTCTTCTGCGCCTTCTTGGGCAATTGCTTGTACTGTAGTCATTGATGTTGCGGCTAGGGCAATCATTACTGCGCGGGTAACTACATTCTTTCTGGCTGTTCTTAGGCTCATTACTTCTACCTTTTTATAGTAAATTATTGGGAACTGATATATACCCGTTCCTATTCAAAGTGCAGAATTTCAGTGGGAGTTAAAATGACTTTAGGCAAGGAAAATAATTTAAGCATAGTCATTCTATGGTTTGATTATTTAAC
>JALJPA010000210.1 GCA_022969215.1 Colwellia sp.
TCTAAAACTCGAGAACGAGCCCAATAAAGGTCGGTATCTTCGTCGAAAATAACATAAACGTAAGAGTCACCAAAAAATGAGTAGCCACGTACGGTTACCGCGCCAGGCACAGATAACATGGCGGTGGTTAATGGGTAAGTTACTTGATCTTCAACCACTTGCGGCGCTTGCCCTGGGTAGCTAGTTTTAATAATAACCTGCACATCAGATAAATCTGGCAGGGCATCAATAGGGGTGTTTTTTACTGAATATAAACCGACCCCGACGAGTATCATGGTGGCCAATATGATAAAGAAACGGTTGCCTACCGACCAGCGAATAATGGCAGCAATCATTACATCTCTCCCTTCATTGGCATAGCGCTAACAATAATAAACTCACCGTTTTGAATTTCGAAGGTAAACATTAAATACGCATTGATAGTAAAGAGTGACATGTCAACTGATTCACTCACGATGAAATCAACCGTGTCAGCGGCTCGACCCCATTTTACTATGGCTTCACGGTCGATAGTAACCATGCGGTGCGCTGGCATAACCGATCTTACCGTGCCATTTACCGTGGCACTACTAAGCGGTTTTTCATCATTTTGTTCAATTTTGATAATGCGGTAATCGCTATCGCTGGCTCTTTCAATTTCAACACGGATAGTCATAGCTACTTTTAATTGAGAAAAATCGACTGAGTCTAATGCCGTGAAATCCATGGTCATTTCTGGCCAGTCCCATGCGGGGATAGGGTCATGAGTTAAAGTCAGCATCTTGTGATCTGCCATTAGGCTAATGATACTGGCGTCGACCCACACAGTGCTAGGCACAGTTTCAGGGCTCATACGTTTGAAATCAGAGGTTTTACTCGATTCAGAGTCGAGTAAAAATTGCGCTGAACTAACTACTTTTTCTCCTGCGCTCAGACCAGATAATATTTCCACGCTATCACTATCAAAACGACCGACACTCACAGCGATAGATTTAAAGTTGCCTTCACCTAATGCTAATACCACACGGTCTTGGTTGCCGGTGCGAATTAGCGCCTCCTTCGGAATTAACAGCGCTTTTTCATCGCTGTTAGTATGAATAATAATTTGGGCAAACATGTTGGGCTTAAATTCACCATTTTCATTATCAAAACGCAACCTGACTTTTACCGTACGGGTTTTCGCATCTAAGATGGGATAAACATAATCTATCTTGCCTTGCCAGGTTTTTCCGGGTAGATAATCTAAGCTCATGGTTACTGCTGTACCTTGCTTCACTTGGTTGGCTTGGCGTTCGAATACTTCGGCGACTACCCAAACTTGTGACAAATCACCAATAGACATTAAAGTTGAGCCAGGTTTAACAAAGAAGCCTTCACGTATTTCTAGGTTTTTAATAACGCCATTTTGTGGTGCATAAAAAGTGATATTTTGTTGAACCTTGCGCATTTTTTTAAGGCTCTTAATAGCTGACATGGGTAATTGCAGTGCCACTAAGCGATTTTCTGCCGCAGTAATTAAACGGCGGTTTTTTCTGTCTAGGGCAAGTAAAAACTCTTCTTGGGCATTAACTAGCTCAGGAGAATAAATATCGTATAGCGGTTGGTCTTTTTTTACTACATCACCAATGGCTTTAACATAAAGCTTTTCCACCCAGCCTTCTACTCTCGGGTGAATATGTACTAAGGTATCTTCATTAAAGGTGACATAACCTACGGTATTTATTTGTGTATGTAAGGTTTTAACTTCGGCATTAACGGTACGTACACCTAAGTTATTAATGACATTCGCTGAAATACGAATAGTGCCGACACCTTCATCTGGCCCTGAGCCATTGTCAGCATAGTAGGGAATTAAATCCATGCCCATTGGCGACTTGCCGGCTTTATCACGTCGGTAATTAGCATCCATGGGGGCAACCCAATAGAGTGGTTGTGACTCACTGCTGGCGTTATTCTCTGTATTAGCTATGTCACTTGTCGGCATTAATATTGAGTAAGCGACAAAGGTAAGTACTGAACCAATAATTAAGCCAAATAGGCCGGCTCTAAGTGTTGAGGGTTTAGTTGCTGTCATTATTTTTCTCCAGCTATGATATTTGTGGTACTTAACGAGCCAACAAATAGATAATTTAATTCTAAGATGATTTTTTGCTCGGCGACCTGAATGACTAAATCGTCAATTTGAGCATTAAGCACGGCAATGCGTGAACGTACTACTTCAGCAAAGTCACCATCGTCATTGGTATAAGCTGTTAATGACGCTTCGGCTTGATCATGAACTTGTGGTAATAGTCGCGTTTTGTAGAGGTTTTTTCGATTTTCTAAGCGTAATAAACGTCCTTTACCACTGGAGAATGCACCCAGTAGTTGACGTAATAACAGTATTTTTTCGGTTTTAACCGCTTCCGTTTTTGAAATGGCAGATTTTACTGTCATATCTTGACGGTTTTCAGTAAACAGCGGTAAGTCGAAGGTAACACCGACTGAGAAAAAATCTGAGCGGCTATTACCCATAGGATCATCATCACGATAACCATAACTGGCATTAACTCCCCACTCTGGCTTATATTGCTGTTCGGCTAAATTAATACCTGTTTTGCTAGCCAATATTTTTTTATCGAGGGCAAATACGGCGGGGTGGTTGGCAAAATACTTAGCCAATACCTCAACAGAGAACCAGGTTTTGCTATAAATTAGCTCATTATTGAGTAAATCCAGTTGTGGTAATTGCGGCGCTAATTGTATGTTGTGCAATTGACTGATAACGCTGAGTGCATCTTGTTGGTCACTTTCAACAAAGGCGTTTGATAACCATTGCGCCATCATGCCCAAATAAGCATTTTGCTGTTGCGCTAATATATCTAACCTGTCATCGAGCCGCGTTAACTCAAGTTGCGCACGGACAATATCTTGTTGGCGTGTTTTTCCTAAGGCGGAAGAATAACTGGCTTGGGCAACATCAGCTAATTGTTCAAACAAAGATCTATTTTGCTCAATAAGGGCAATGCTTTGTTGAACTCTATAAGCATCAAGCCACAAACTACCCACGGTTACCGCGACTTTAGCTTCTCTATCGGCGCGTTGAAAAGGATAAGCCTCACTTTCAATGCGCAATTGTTGATTTTTAATCGCTAGGGTATCACCACGGGGAAACATCTGGGTAATGCCAACCTTAAGCTGGGTCATGCCTTCTTGAGAAAAGTCGAAGCCATCTGTTGGTAAATTAGCCAGGGCAACGGACATTTTTGGGTCAGGCATAGTGGCTGCGGCGTGACTCAATGCCTCAACGGCTTGCTGCTGATGTTTATTGCCCGTTAGCCAAGGGTCATTTTTTTGTGCTGCTTTTACCGCGCTATTAAATGACCAAATTCGTTCATTGTTTGCCGCTTGACTGGTTTGACTAAATACAAAAAGGCAAGCTAATGCTATGGCACTGGCAATTGAGGTTCTCTTCGTCTGAATTAGTTTATCTGTAAGCATTAGAATTGCTCCTGATAATTATTAAGCTCGGCGTAAATATCATAACTACCGTCAGCTTTAAGTAAAATGACTTGGTATGGCATAAATTTATTACCAACTTCCATTCCCGGGGTGCCAATAGGCATGGCAGGTACCGATAAGCCAATGGCATTTTTTGGTGGTTTAGCTAAAAACTGATGAATGAATTTAGCGGGCACATGACCTTCAAAAACATAGCCGTCTTTTGAAACGGCGGTATGACATGAACGATATTGTGGCGCGATACCTTTGTTGTTTTTAAAAGCCGATAAATCAGTTTGATTATAGGCTTTTGAGCTAAAACCATGTTGGTCAACGTGCTCAAGCCATTTTTCACAACAACTACAGGTTGGGCTTTTATAAACCTCTAACAGTGGCAGTGCTGTTATGGTCTGGCTGTGCTGTTTCTCAATCGAAATTTGGCTATTTGTTTGCTCAGCAACTAAAACTGCTTGCTCGCTACAAGCGCTAAGTAGCAATAAAAAGAGCGCAGCGACTATGACTGTGCCCGCTTTAATAGCAAAAGAAAATGAATACATAACTCCCTCCTAGGGGAATAACTTAACGATAATATGTAGTTAAAATAATTTAACTACTAGGTAGTGATTAATTTTTTAAATATAACTATTTAAAATACGTTTAACGTTTGTACTGCTTAATGGAAAAACACTAAGGTTTCTGCCTTTAAATTTGTCGCAGCAAAATTTAGACGTAATGAGGCTGTGTTTAGCTCAGAATAGGAGGTCGATAAAGTGAGGTAAGGGTATTGCTGGCAATAAAAGCACTAGGGGAAACTATTTTACTCGATATAGCAATTTCAGCGTGGTAATTAATACCTGTTGAAAACGCCGATATGGTTGAGCAGCCACTGATTGAGCAGTCACATTCCTGCGAACAACATTCTTCAGTGCTAGTTGTTGAGCAAGCCATAGTCATATCGTCTTCGCAAGCACTTATTTTAGCCATGGTGCTCATATGATGATGTGAGCTGGTTGTCGATATAGATGAAAACTCTTTGCTATTAGCCATAGATTGCATACTTGTCATGGAATAAAACATGGTCATAGATGCCATTGATTGACCAATGAAGATCAAACAAAGCAATAACACCATTACTGTTTTATTTATAAAAGTAGGCACAAGCAACACACAACTAGGCAATAAGAGTGTTGATTTTAGCATCATTAAAAGCAATATATCAACAAATGAAAAATAGTACCCTTGCCATTTTTACCTTAGCTCAGGTAATATCAATGCCTTTCAATTGAATAGAAATACTTTATAAATAAGGACTTTTATGCGCGGAGCAGGTGGTACGTCAGGTGGTTTAGGCCAGTTTTTTATTGGTTTGGTAATGATGTGTGGAGGTTTTTATTTATTGTTAAATGCCATTACTGTCAGTTCCAGTTTTGGTATGGGCATGCGTCTATATGGCTTCTCTGCTATGGGCGGTAGTTACAGCATAACCAGTGGTATGGTGATGATTCCGTTTATGTTTGGTGTTGGTATTATTTTTTATAACAGTAAAAATCCCATTGGCTGGATATTAGCGCTAGGCTCCATTACCGGCTTGATCTTTGGTGTGATTTCTTCGATTCGCTTTAGCATGAGAACCATGACTTCATTTGATTTGATTGTCATCTTAGTGCTAGCCATGGGCGGCTTAGGCATGTTTTTACGTTCATTGAAGAAAATTGATGCCGCCATTCCAGCGGAGTAATAGTTCATTTTACTAAAAGTTTTTCTGTGTGATAACTAATTACTCACTTAATTTGCTAATGAGTGACGCTGTTTAGCTACTGTTTTAATTAGCTTTAGCGATATCTAGCTTTTATAAATTAATGTTTATTACCATTCAAGTAACTTATGGCAGAGAAAAATTTCTTGAATGGTGTGATTTTTTGTGTAACATAAAAGCGATTCTTATTCTTCGTGAGCTTGCATGTTCCCTTCTATCTCTAAAGCCTTAATGGTGTTGTTACTGTGTTTGACCTTTATCGGTCAAGTCATGGCTACTAGCCTTATGCCTTATCAGATGATGAATATGAATACAGTGGACACTCAGGCACAACCTCATGATATGGCAATGATGGCTCACAGTAGCGATCAAATGGCGAGTGATGTGGATAATCCTACTATGGATTGTTGTGAAAATGATTGTGCCTGTTTTATTGGCGGCTGCTCAACATTAGCGCTATTAACTAATATTATTGATACCGAGCTCGTTGTCACTGCTACTGCAAAGATAAAACCTATAGCTAGCCTAGTGCTTAGCCAACAATTAACCTGCCTATACCGTCCACCAATATTTAGCTAAATAGAGCATAAATGTGTCCAAAGTTTGGTGCATTTACTGCGTGTTAGCTTGTATCCGGTACTTTGACTGTTAAGTCAATTCAACTTTATTGTAAAAATGCCTGTTAACTTGCCTTCTCGCAATGCTTTTTGCTGCTCTTTAAACCAATATTAGCGATAACGCCTTTAAAAATGCCTTTTATGGCAATACGTTTACCTTGTTAAACAACACCCAGGAACACACATGAATAAAATTTTAATATTACTTACGGTTACTTTATTAACTATTTCGTCATCGGTATTAGCCCATGCCGGTTTAAAAAACTCATTGCCAAAAGACGGTGCCATGTTAATGGCAAGCCCAAAAGTATTGCAGTTAATATTTACGAAGGATGTTCGTTTAGTGAAACTTATCCTTGCCAATAAAAGTGGTTCTTTGATGCCGATTGAATTTAAACCTTCGACAAAATCATCGGCCAATTACAGTATTGCTTTACCCGGATTACCTAGCAGCAACTACCAAGTTACTTGGACAATTATGGGAAAAGATGCGCATAAAATGAAAGGAAAATTTTCTTTTATGGTGCATGGGCAGACTAATACTAAGGGCATGAAACAGCATAAAGATAACCCATCTAATGGCAAACATAGTCATTAGGAGCTTTTAACATGGAAATATCACCCTGGGACATCGCAATTATCATCAGTAAATTGATGATCTACCTTGGCATATCTGGCTCTGTTGGTGGTGTTTTCATCTATTGGTTAGTTATCAAAAGAGCCTACCCATTTAATTTACGGCAGCACTGCCAACTGCTGATATTTATTGGCATAGTTGGCACATTGTTGAATTTTTGTATGCAAGTAGGTGCTTTTGCCGAATCAGGGCTATCAGGTGTCTTGGACCCCTTTTATAACTCCTTATTGTGGCAATCTAATGCCGGTGATGCACTTTTATATCGCCTGGCGGGTTTTTTACTGGCGTTAATTGCAGTGACTAAACTAATGGCAACTGAGCAATATCGCCGCTGCTTTTTAGTTACTTTTATTGTAACTATCTTACTGCTAGCGCGTTCATTCAGTGTTATCGGCCATACCGCTGAGTTGAGTATGATCAGCCAATTGTTGCTTAATTTACATGTACTGTTGGTTTTCTGCTGGTTAGGCTCACTGTGGCCGCTGTGGAAAGCGTGTGGGGTTTTATCCTCACCTGTTTTACATAATGTTATGCAGCAGTTTGGCTACTATGCTAGCTATGCTGTTTCACTATTAATCGTTTGTGGTTTAATAGTGGCCTATGAGCTCATTGGCTCAATACATGGCTTGCTTTTCACCAGTTATGGACAAAGCTTTTTACTAAAACTTGTCTTAGTGATGGGCATATTGTCGATCGCAGCTCATCATAAATTTAACTTGGTGACTAAGCTAATAAAAAGTGAGCAGGGTAAACAAGCCTTGGCTCGTTCTATTCAATGGGAGATGGTTCTAGCCTTGTTGATTCTACTGACAACCACTTGGCTGACTACTGTCGTTGGGCCGGACTACTAAAATTTAAATTACAATCAAAACCAAAACTAATAAACAAATAAAAAACTATTTATCAAGAGAGATAAGCTTATGAAAAATTATAAATTACTATGTTTCACCTTACTATTTTCTACCCTAGTACCGACAAGTTATGCTCATGAAGATGCTAAAAAAACAGAACTAAAATCAAACATGTTTATCGGTGTTGATTCTATGCCAGCTAAGGTTGTTAAGCGTTTTCATCACGCACTAAGGACAAGCGACAAAGTTACCGCACGTCAGTTACTTGCCGACGAGGTACAAATATTTGAAGGTGGCGGAGTTGAGCGCTCTGCTGATGAATACGCCAGCCATCATATGTTGTCCGATATGAAATATCTTGCCGCAGTAAAGAATAAAACCTTAGAGCACAATGTAAAAATTATGGGTAACAGTGCTGTTTCTATGTCACGTAGTCAAACTACCGGAACATATAAAGGCAAAGAGCAGAATTACCAAAGTATGGAAACTATAGTGTTAGAA
>JALJPA010000211.1 GCA_022969215.1 Colwellia sp.
CGGTGGCCATATTGGTTTAGGTGTCCGTCCATCACGTAGAGGAGTAGGTGTTGGTGACTTTCTCATGGCGAGTTCTATTGGCTAACTTAATGCAATGGGGGTAAAAAGCATCCATATTCATTGTTATAAAAACAACCTTGCATCTTCCTGTATGATTATCGCTAATGGCGGTAAACTAATTTCTGAGTTTACCGATAACGAGATGGTAATCCAAAGATATCTGGTAAACGACACTTAGTAAGAAATAATTACAACTGGATTGCTAACAATTAGACCAATCCGTATTAGAAAGTGATCGCTTAGCTCAACGATTTCAACCAACATATTTTTGTCCGCTATTAAAGGGCATTATAACTTCGAGGTATATTATGGCTGTAGCGCATGGTCAAAGCTCCATCTCAGTTGATGGTGATATTATAACCGTTAAAGCTGTTGGCGCATTTAACGTTGAAGGAATTACCAAGACAATTGAACAGCTCAAGTTTTTCATTGAAGGCTTCGGTCAAAAAGAATTTAAATTACTGTTTGATTACACGGAAACAGAAGGAGGGACTCCTGATGTTTTTGACAAAATTAATGAATGTAATATCTGGTTAAATAGTCAAAATATGGTTGCTAAAGCTGTAGTTGTACACTCAGAGATACTTTTTAAAATATTAGAAAGTAGAACTCCAGCAAGACATTCGCAAAATGAGCAAAGTTTTGACGATATAGCTAGTGCAATTAATTGGCTTGCAACTCAGTAATAAAGTCGATTGAATAAATAGCACAACACCGTTGTTTTGGCGGTGCTGGAGCCCAGTTAACACATAAAAATTAACTTAAAAATCGACTTGAAAATTAAAAGGAATTAATAGATGAAGTTTTTTTTACTTTGCGTTGCCATGTTTGTTGGAATAAATAGCGCTTGCGCAGCTAATGATTTTTCAGCGATTGATAGATACGTTAACGCAGTAAAAAATGAAGTGGGTTTACCTTCTGGCACGGCAATAGCCATTGTAAAAGATGGTAAAATTATTTATGAAGGCTATTTTGGTTATGCCGATATTAAAGGAAATAAAAAAGTAACGGCTAAAACGGCTTTTTATATTGCTTCGGTCACTAAACCTTTATTTGCTTTAGCTACCTTGTTAGTAGAAAACAAAGGTGAGATTAAAGACAACACGCCAATAGCTGACATGTTTCCGCAATTAGATTTTCCCTATATTGATAAAAGTAAGGTGCAAGTAAAGCACTTATTATCTCATAGCCATGCTTTAGCAAATCGTCCGTTAGAAGACAGCCTCGCCTATACCGGGCAACATAATAAAGCTCAAAGAAACAAGTTAGCGACGGCAACAACCCTTGATGAAAGTACTCAATTGGGCGATTTTCAATACAGTAACCTGGGTTACAACCTTGTTAGCATTTGGCTTGAAGAGCGCTTTAAACAAGATTGGCAACAAACCATTGCTGACTTGGTTTATCAGCCATTAACAATGAACCATACCTCGTCATATACCAGTACCGCCGCTAAGAGTGGCTTTGAAATTGCTCAACCTTACGGCTGGTATGCTGGCGATCCGAGCAATATCCTGCCTTTTGTAAAAAGTGATATAACCATGCAAGCGGCTGGTGGCACGGTATCTTCAGCACGTGATATGGCCAAATTTTTAATCGCACAATTAAATCAAGGTCGTGTTGATGGTAAACAAGTTTTTCCCGCTGAGGTCATTAAGAAATCACATCAACAATTAGCTGATTATGATGGTAAATGGCGAGACTTTAAACGCGAAGGTTATGCTTGGGGTTGGTACAAGGGTCCTTATAAAGCAGAGAAAATGCTGCATCACTTTGGTGGCACTAAAGGAACTCATGCTCATACATCATTTATGTTGGAGCACAACATTGGTTTAGTGGTACTTAATAATGAGGAAGTGATTGCTAGCGGAATGACCAACGCCATCGCAGATATTGCTTACAGTATTTTATTAAATAAAGGTGATGGCGACGCTATCGCAGGTGCTCATATCAAGGACATGGAACAAAGCTGGGCTGCATTACAAAGAGATATTAAGGAAACCTCTGCCAGTCACCAAAAGCGAAATGCGGCAAGAGTGATGAAACTGACGCAAGATAAAGTGAATTATTCCGGCGTATTTCATAACCCGTTATGGGGTGATTTGAATGTAGAACTGCTTAAAAGCAACGAACTAGAGTTCACCTTAGGAGAGCTTAAAGCTGTGGCAACCGCAGCAAAGCTACCTGATGAATTTCGAATACAGTTCCAAGTTGATAGTGGTCGAATTGCCTCTTACATAGTGGTTGACGGAAAATTAACGGCTATCGATATCATTGGCATTAACCCTCTCGCCATTGAGCGTTTTACCCGATTACAATAAATCTATCAACAAACTAGTAATACATTTTATAAAACATACGGTTAGTTGGCTATGAGCTAACTAACCGTTATCAGTGTTAACCACTATCAAAGAACAGCGTATAAAGCACACTATGGCTTCAATGCCTCGCCATATAGTTCGCTAACAAAATCAAGAAAAGCCTTCACTTTGGGGATTTTTGCGCGATGTTTTGGATAGAGCGCATAAACATCTAAGTCACTCATGCTCCAGTCAGGTAATATATTGACTAAAGTACCTGCAGCAACTTCCTGACGGCTCATATAATCAGGCAATACCGCAATGCCTAAACCATCAACTATGGCTTGTTTGAGCATAACAAAATCATCCACCAGTAATCTTGGTCGACAATCTAAGCTAAACGACTCACCCTGCTTTGATAACAAGTTTAATTTTAAATCGCTATTAATGGTCTTACTGAATGGGTTCATTATCAGTAATTGATGCTCAGTTAATTGCGCTGCTTGCTCAGGCTTACCTTCTTTAGCTAAATAAGCTGGGCTAGCGAATAACTTGCGAGCAACTGTACCGAGTTTTTTAGCGATTAACATAGAGTCATTTAACTGACCTATACGAATGACCACATCAAAACCTTCCTCAATAAAATCAACTCGCCTATTAACTAAGTTAAGTTGCACTTTCAGCTCAGGGTATTGGTGCATAAACCGACCTAACGCAGGCCTTAGGATTTGTTGTCCGGTGGCTACCGATGCCCCTATTTTTAACTCTCCGGTATAACTTTGAAAAAGTTCACAGACAGAGGCGGTGGCTAAATCGAGCTCGGCATGGATACGCTTACAATGTTGCAAGTAACGGCGCCCTGCTTCGGTTAAATGCTGCGATCGCGTTGATCGTTCTAATAAGGTAACACTTAGGTTTTGCTCTAAGCGCGATACTTTACGGCTAACATTTGCTTTCGGGATACCAAGTCTATCTGCCGCGAGCGTAAAGCTACCTGTTTCGACTACCGCCAAAAACACCATCATGTCATTTAAATCATGTTCCATCGCGTTTATCTCTTATCATTTATTTCTTGTTACTTAATAAGTAATAATTAAGTATTGTTGTTGATATTGAGATTATCTTATCAACTAATCAGTATTTATCAAACAATAACTAAGCGCTAATATTGCAATCACTGAAACGACTTAACGTTTTAAACAAATTAAATAGGAGCATCACATGCAAGTACTTAGCAGAAAATCATTACCTTTAGGTGGCTTTGCCGGATTAACCGAACACAGATTAGTCACAGATCGCCGTGTTTTTGGTGCACGTAAAGCGCCGAACACTTTTGAAGGCATTGGCAACTTTGTTTACCTAGCAGATGCACAATTTAACCCGCATGGCGAAACGCATCTGCATCCACATAAAGAGATTGATGTTATTTCAATCATGATGTCAGGTCGAGTAAGTCATGAAGGCTCTTTAGAGCACGGACAAAGCTTGAACACTGGTGAAGTGCAAGTTCAGCGCGCTGGTGGCGAAGGTTTCTCACACAATGAGAAAAACCCTGATAACACTAAAAACCGTATGTTGCAGTTATGGGTATTACCTGAAGTAGCGGGACAACCCGCCGGTTATAAACATTACACCTTACCTGAATCAGGTGTTACTCGCATTTATGGAGGTAAGGAGAATGGAAGTAAAAAGCACGGAGGTTCACAAGGACAAAAGCAAACCTTGGCCAGCAAAACAACCATAGATATTGTTCGTTTAGCACCGGGCGAGTCCATTAACTTTAGCGAAGAAATTTTAGCCTATGTCAGTAAAGGCACTGCTGAGTTTAGCGATGAAAACAATAGCTTTAACGCGGAAGATGGCGATTTAATTCGAAGCTATAAAACTGAGGTTTTAGCGACTAGCGAAGTAGAAATAGTTGTAGTTAGCCAAGCTCAGTAATGCACAAATAAACAAACACTTAAATTATAAATATAAATATAAAAGGATAAACAACATGAACAAATTTGCAGAAACTTTAACAATCGATAACGCCGTATTAGCTATGATAGATCATCAAACAGGCCTTTTAGTTAGCTGTCGAGATCAAGACCCACATTTGATGACCGAAAACATTAAAGGTTTATGTGCCATGGCTAAAGCTGTTGATATGCCTACCGTGACCACTGCAAGTATGCCTGACGGTCCTAATGGTCCGATTATGCCAGAGATCATCGAAATATTAGGTGATAAAGTGATAGAACGTGCTGGTGAAATCAATGCTTGGAAGAGCCCTGAATTTAAACAAGCCATAGAAGCAACTGGTCGTAAAAAGATCATCATGGCTGGTGTTGTTACTGATGTTTGTTTGATGTTCCCAGCAATTTCAGCAGTAGCTGAAGGTTATGATGTTTATGCTGTTGTTGATGCTTCAGGCACATGGAATAGCGCGGTTGCTCAAGCATCGATTCATCGTATGACCCAAGCCGGCGTTAAAGTTGCAACTTGGGCCTCGGTACTTGCTGAAGTAATGGATGATTGGCGTAGTGAAAAAGGCATGGAACTGGGCGGTATTTTAGGTCAGCATACAAGTTACCGCTGGGTATATAATAGCTACTTACAAGCGAGCCAAGCTAAGTAAGCCCCCAACCTTAGTAACGTTAGTAAAAATAAGTACTGGTCGAAGTATACGGTTCAAATCGTAAACATCGTCCAGTACACATTCTTTAGTAAATAAGTATTTTAAAGAGCAATTTATGACACCTCCTAACAAACACTTGCTGGCAATTATTAACTATTTTGCCCTGGTGCCTTTAGTGTATTTTATCCCACAATGGCTTAGCCCTTATTTACCCGAAAATCAGCTGCTACAAGTGGGTATTATTGTCGCTGTTATTGTGCCTATTATTTCTTATATCGTTATGCCAATAACCATGAAACTTCTTAATCGTAAGTCCAAGTAACTTCTGCTTAGGTTTAGTTTAAGATAAAGCTAAAGGTAAAAGATAATAGGTAGTCAATCGTCGTTTTTTAGAAATAGTAATCGTAGCACAAGCCCAGATAGCCGCTTAGATAACAACATAGATCTTCACTTTACTTTGCTAACATCAACAGATTCATTATTATCACCTCCTAGAGATTTATTAAATTACATTGAATTTAATAACGTGAAGTTAAGTGATGGATGAAATGAGTAATATAGTGGCTAATAAAGTAACTAAGCAATTAATTGAAAGAAAGGCTTTAATCGTCGGTGCTGCAACCAATTTATTTATGGCTTTTGCTGGTTGGTTAGGTTATTACTTTTCAAACTCACAAGCCTTGGCACTCGATGGTAACTTCTCCTTTGTTGCCTTTATCACAGTGTTACTCGCATTGCGTGTTTCCGCTATTAAGTTAAATCAAACCTCCACCTTTCCTTTTGGTCAATTTGCCTATGAATCTCTGTTTTCACTTGTTAAAGGTCTGATGATAATTAGCATGTTGCTGATGGCACTGATTGTCAATACGGAAAGAGTATTCCATTATTTAGCGGGTGAACCTGCAAGTGTCCTAGATACCAATGTTATTTTTATCTATAGTATTTTCATGGTGTTACTATGTTTCTCCTTGGCATTTTATTATAAAGATCAAAATAAACGATTAGCGAATTCCAGTACCTTGTTACTGGCTGAATATACCGGGGTGAAACTCGATGGTTTAATGTCATTAGCTATAGGTATTGCGCTAGTGAGTATTCGTTTTATTAGTATTGATGGCTATTTTGGCTTTCTGCATTATATCGGTGACGCTTTACTGGTTATTGCCCTGGTCTTTCTGTTTGGTAAAGAGCCCTTCTTGCTAGTAAAAAATGCCTTTATTGAATTGGCTGGTGGTACTTTGCAAGACACTAAACAAAAAAAGCACATTGAATCGATTATCAATAAACACTTGAGCGAAGACGGCTTATTGCTGGATAGCTACATTTCAAAAACAGGCAGTTGCTATTTAGTTGTCGCCTGCATATGTATAACTAAGCTAGATACTATTGATGCTAAGGCGATAACAGCAAGCAAAGTAGCTATCGAAGCTGAGTTGAATCAACACTACCCACACGCAATGCTCGAGCTATCATTAAAATAGCAGGCATAAAAAAAGAGCGCCGTAAGCGCTCTTCATTAATGGTCTCTTTTAAATAAAGAGTTGATTAAGCTTTTGCTTTCTCTTCCGCTTCTTGGATTTTAACTTTCCAAATTTCTGGACCGGTTACATGAGCCGACTCACCTGTGCTATCAACTGCAACAGTTACTGGCATATCTTCTACTTCAAATTCATAGATAGCTTCCATACCCATGTCTTCAAAGGCAACCACTTTCGCTTTTTTGATTGCTTTTGATACTAGGTACGCCGCGCCACCAACAGCCATTAAGTACACTGACTTATGCTCTTTTATGGTTTGACAAGTCGCTGCGCCACGTTCAGCTTTACCAATAGTGCCTAAAAGCCCTGTTTCAGCTAACATCATCTCAGTAAATTTATCCATACGTGTAGCCGTAGTAGGACCAGCAGGTCCAACTGCTTCATCACCAACGGCATCCACTGGACCCACGTAATAAATAAACTTGTTAGTGAAATCTACCGGTAATTTCTCACCTTTCGCTAACATGTCTTGAATACGTTTATGCGCAGCATCACGACCGGTTAATATAGTACCGCTAAGCAATACTGTTTCACCGGTTTTCCACTCGCTAATGTCGGCTTTAGTCAATCCGTCAACATTAACACGACGAACATTTTCGCCTACTTCCCAAGTAATTTCTGGCCACTCTTCCAATTTAGGCGGTGTTAACACTGCTGGGCCTGAGCCATCAAGATGGAAATGAATATGACGAGTAGCAGCACAGTTAGGTATCATAACCACAGGTTTAGAAGCCGCATGGGTAGGTACTGAGTTGATTTTCACATCAACCACGGTAGTTAAACCACCTAAACCCTGCGCGCCGATACCAAGTTTGTTAACACGCTCAAAAATTTCTAAACGTAATTCTTCTTCAGCGTTTTCTGGACCACGTTCAATTAAATCTTGAATATTTACCGGGTCCATCAAACTTTCTTTGGCAAGTACGCCCGCTTTTTCAGCCGTTCCACCAATACCTATACCTAACATGCCTGGTGGACACCAACCCGCGCCCATTGTTGGCAACATTTTAACGACCCAATCAGCAATAGAGTCTGATGGGTTTAACATCACCATTTTAGTTTTGTTTTCACTGCCGCCGCCTTTAGCCGCAATCATAATTTCAAGACCCGCGCCTTCGACCATATCAATATGGACAACCGACGGTGTATTGTCTTTAGTATTTATACGCGCGCCGGCAGGATCTGCAACGATAGAAGCGCGTAAGGGGTTATCCGGATTTAAGTACGCACGACGTGTACCCTCATCAATCATTTGTTGTACGGTCATATCAGTTTTATCCCACTGAACTGCCATACCGATT
>JALJPA010000212.1 GCA_022969215.1 Colwellia sp.
GTGATTTAGAAAAAGATAATCTCGCACAAATGATCAAACGTTTTGAGCTGACCCAACACAGCCAAATCATGGTCGAGCCAGTCCCTGAAGATCAGGTAAATCAATATGGTGTGGTCGATATTGATGGTGCAAAAATCCAGCCAGGTGATAGTCGAAAGATTGTCGGTATGGTTGAGAAGCCTGATGTAGATAAAGCCCCGAGTAATTTAGCCATTACCGGCCGTTATGTATTATCTGCAGATATTTGGGATTTGTTAGAGAAAACCATGCCTGGTGCTGGTGGTGAAATCCAGTTGACTGATGCACTTCATGGTTTAGACATAATCGAGGCTTATCATCTTAAAGGTAAGTCACATGATTGCGGCTCTAAGGTTGGGTATATGATGGCGAATATTGAATATGCGCTGAAGTGTAGTGTGTTGGGGGAAGAGTTCCAGAGTAAGTTGCATAGTTTTTTAGCGATAGAAGCGGCGAAGAAAGATAGTCAAGAGAAAAGGAATGTGGGTGAGAGGGATAGGAGGGAGGTATAAAAAGGCAGTCGCTAGTCAGGTGTACAGTCGTTAGTCGTTAGTAAAAGGCTTAAAGAATAAAGATATATTTCACCACGGAGAAAGGATTACAATATTTGGTTAAGTCACTTCTCTGTGTAGCGAAGCGCCTCTGTGCCCTCTGTGGTAGAAAAGTTTTTAAAAGACTAAAGACTAAAGACTAAAGACTAAAGACTAAAGACTAAAGACACTATTGGAATTGTAAAAATGAATATTGCCATCGCTGGTATAGGTTACGTAGGGCTATCAAATGCCGTATTGCTTGCTCAGCACAACAAAGTTATTGCGCTAGATGTCATCGAAGACAAAGTTAACTTAATCAATGATAGAAGGTCACCTATTGCTGATACTGAAATTGAAGACTTTTTAGCGAATAAAGAACTAAGCCTAACGGCAACAACTGATAAGCAGCTTGCTTTTGCTAATGCTGATTATGTGATTATAGCGACACCGACTGATTTCGACACCGTTAATGATTACTTTGATACGTCTTCTATTGAAGCGGTAATTAAAGATGTAATGGCAATCAACCCATCAGCAGTCATGGTTATTAAGTCTACTGTGCCTGTAGGTTATACCAAGCGTATAAAAAAAGAGCTGGGTTGTACTAATATCATCTTCTCACCTGAATTTTTACGAGAAGGGCGGGCTTTATACGACAATTTACATCCCTCGCGGATTATTGTTGGTGAGCAATCTGAACGTGCTGAAGTTTTCGCCAGCTTATTAGTGCAAGGCGCGATTAAGACCGATATTGAAGTTCTGTTTACAGACTCGACGGAAGCGGAAGCGGTTAAATTATTTTCTAATACATATCTTGCGATGCGGGTTTCTTATTTTAACGAGCTAGATACTTACGCAGAAACTCATGGTTTGAATTCCCGTCAAATCATCCAAGGTGTCAGTTTAGATCCGCGAATTGGGGATCATTACAATAACCCATCATTCGGTTATGGAGGTTATTGTTTGCCTAAAGATACTAAACAATTGCGGGCAAACTTCAAAGATGTACCTAGTCAGTTAATAGGTTCTATTGTCGATTCAAATACAGTGCGTAAAGACCATATTGCTAACTCTATTATTAAGCGTAATCCTAAGGTTGTAGGCATCTACCGTTTAGTAATGAAGGAAGGTTCGGATAACTTTAGGGCTTCGGCTATTCAAGGGATCATGAAGCGCATTAAAGCTAAGGGCATTGAAGTTATTGTCTACGAGCCTGAACTGGCAGAGGGTGAGTTTTTTCATTCTAGAGTGATTATAGATTTAGCAGAGTTTAAAGCTGTTTCCGATGTAATTGTTACTAATCGCATGGCTGATGATTTAAAAAATGTGGTTGCTAAAGTATATACAAGGGATTTGTTTGGAAGTGATTGATTGTGTTTATATTCGTGAATGTTGTTTTTTATGGTAATTAGATGAATAGGTATTTTAGAGTTGATAGTATATTAATATATTTAATAATTTCAAAATTATTATTTTCTTATTCTTCCGATTTCGGAATTCATGAAAATATAAATAAAAGTATAGATGTTGCCGTTATAATTATCTCCTTATATACGATAGTGAAATATAGAAATTCATTGCTACTTATTAATTTTAGAATATTGTTGTTTTCTGTTTTATATATGATATACGTTGTTTTGGTTAACTCCTTTTATGAAGTGGGGGTTTCTGCTTTATTGTATTATTCTCGATTTTTTGTGCCTATTTTACTGTATGTTGCACTTGGTTGTTGTTATGTGAATTATGGTGCTGATGCTATTTATAAAAAAATTCCATATATAATCATATTGGTAGTGTTTTTGACAGTTTTAGGTTTTTTGTTCATGCCTATGAACTTTAATCACGGAGAACTAAAACTTCCTACTTATTTTAGCGGATTACATAAATCGTCTTACATATTGTCTTTCTTGATTATATGTGGTGTTGTTTCTCTGAGATATACCTCTCCTGTTTTGAAACTGATGATTAGTTTTTGTGTTTTGTTTATGTTTTATATGGTTGTTGAAGGGTGGGGTATAAGAACTCCTATGTTAGCTGTTATTGTGTTTTTTGTACTGTACTTTATGAAACTTTTTAGTGTGAATATTAGAGCGGGGGTTATTTTTTTTGGGGCATCGGTCTTTGTTATGCTTTTAATTGTGTTTGGTGGGGATGTTGATTGGAATAAAGTCTCATCTGGTCGATTGCAGATGTGGGAGTTTAAAATTGATATGTATTCAGACGCGTCTTTAGTGGAGGCTTTTTTTGGACGTGGTTATGGTAGTGATTATGTTGAAATAGGGGGGTGGTGGGGTGAAAAAGATTCGCATAATAATTACCTACAAACATTAACTGAATTAGGATTGTTTGGGTTGTTCTTTCTCCTTGGAATTATTTTTTTGCTGTATAACTCACAAAAAACGAGGCTTTCTGCGTTGTTGGTAGTAGTCTATGCACTAACTGGTATGTTTAGTAATGGAGTAATATATAGATTAGTACCAGGTTATATCTTTGTTTTGATTATTATGTATTTTCAATCTGTTGATAATGTACTCGTTAGGAAAAAAAATGAAATGTAGTAAAGATAAATTTTACTTGGATGCTCTGTTCTTATATCGAATATATAGTATTCCAAGCATAAGAAGAATACCCATGTTATCTAAATTACTAGAAGGTATTAATTATTTTATATTTAATTGCTCTGTACCAGCTTCGGCAATTATAGGCAAAGGAACATTTTTTTCGCATAGGGGAATGTCTGTAGTCATTCATAAACAATCGATTATAGGTGAAAATTGTACAATTGGAACATGTGTTACGTTAGGAGGGAAGGGTAAAGGTATAGATGGAGCGCCTATAGTTGGCAACAATGTTACTATTTCAACCGGAGCGAAGTTGCTTGGTGCTATATCAGTTGCGGACGGGGCTGTTATTGGAGCGAATTCAGTGGTTCTTAATAATGTTCATGAAAACGCTACAGTTGTAGGTATTCCAGGTAAAGAGATATGAATAATAGGTATTTAATTATTGGTGGCACAGAAAAATCAGCTACTACTTCGTTATACGAGTATTTTTCAAAACACCCTGAAATAATATCGTCCAGAAAAAAAGAAACTGATTATTTTAGGGAAAAAAATGTATCAGAAAAAATATATAATCAACTTTATTTTGACGAAAATAGTTGCAATAAGCTTAGGCTTGAAGCGTCTCCAAGTTATTTAGGTTTGTATGAAGATGTTATACCGAAGGTTAAGTCAACATTAAATAATCCTAAATGGGTATTTATGTTAAGGGATCCTATCGATAGACTATTATCTAGTTTTAAATTTCATAAGAGTAAATTATATATAGATAAAGATATGGATATTAATACATATGTTAAATTTTGTTTTGAGTACGAATTGGGAAATATATCACTTGAAGAGACTCCATTTGATAACCAATGGTTTCTTAATGTTTTAAAGGCAGGCAAATATAAGGAATGCCTGGAGTGCTATTTTGAAAATTTCAATCATATTTGTCTGATCGATTTTACTGATTTTAAAGATAATACACGACGAAATGTTATGAGAGTCTCAGAATTTAGTGAGATTTCACCAGATTACTTCGATAAATATCAATTTTTTACAGCCAATCAAACCTTTTTACCTGCTAATAGAGTTGTTCACAGGTTTTCAATGTTTGTTAATAACTCATCAGAATTCTTTTTTAGACGTAACCCTAGGTTAAAGCGTTTTATAGTTAAGTTATATAGGTCTATAAATGAAGATGTTAGAAATTCTGTAGGTGATAAGATAACAGCTGATACACTTAAGTCTTTACAGAATTATTATAAAGAAGATTATAAATACGTTAAAGAGATATTTAAAAAGTATAACAATCAAGATGTTTATTGGAGAAAGTTTGATGAGAAATAGGATATTTACTATCGCTACAGAATCAAACGGAGGGATAAAAGCTGTAGTTGAAACGTATTTGACTAGTAATGTCTATCAGTATTATAAACACAAATGGATTGTGTCTCACAACTCTTCTTCTTTTTTTAAAAGGCAATTACTATTCGTTAGGTCTATATTAGATACTCTCATAAATTCTTTTAAAGGAGGATCTATTTTTCATATTCATATGGCCATGAAAGGTAGCTTTTATAGAAAAATCATCTTGGTATCAATTTGTAAATTGTTTAATAATAAAGTTATTTTGCATTTGCATGGGTCGGAATTTGAAGTTTTCTATAAGTCAGCTAATATTCTTACAAAAAGATTAATAAAATTTAATTTTGAGCTCTCTGATAAGGTTCTGGTCTTATCAGAATCTTGGGCTATTTTTGTTAAAAAAACATCTCCTAAAGCTGATGTTTCTATAATTAATAACTATGTAAATCCTATTAAATTTTTTAAAATAGAGAATAATAATGTTGATGAATTTAATCTTTTGTTTTTGGGGGCTTTAGGTAAAAGAAAAGGTATATATGATTTATTAAGAGCAATAAGTAACTTGAAAAATAAAAAGATTATACTGCATTGTTGTGGTGATGGTGAATTAGAAGAAGTAAAAAATCTTGCAGTTAATTTAGGTTTAAAAAATAAGATAATTTTTCATGGTTGGGTGGATGGTGATGATAAAGAATATTTATTAAACAAATGTGATATGTTCGTACTGCCCTCATACAATGAAGGTTTGCCTATGGCTATCCTTGAAGCAATGTCTATTGGTAAGTGTGTCTTGTCTACATATGTAGGTGGCATACCTGAAGTGATAAAAAATAAAGTAAATGGACTCTTGATCGAGGCGGGAGATATTAAAGCTTTAGAAAGCTCACTGGCTTTTGGAATAGAGAATAGTAATGGTATTATCAATGAATTAGGTGAGCAAGGTAGGCTGTCATATCTAAAATTATATTCGCCAGATGTAGTCATCCCTAAATTGCATAAAATATATAGGGAATTAAATGAAAAAGATTAAATTATTAGCCGTAACTTCGAAGGGTGGACATTCAGTGCAGTTATCGCGTTTATTTCCTGCTTTTAATGGAATGGATATAACAGTGTTATCAACGTCTAATGAAAATCCATTTCCGAAAGAGGCCATAACTTACAAATATATTGATGATTGTAATAAAGATCAAATAATTAATACAATGAAATGTTTTTTCCAAATATGTAAAATAGTCTTCAAAGAAAAACCAGCTGTTATCATTAGTACAGGTGCTGCTCCAGGAGTGTTAGCTTTTATTGCTGGTAAAATTATTGGGAGTAAGCTTGTTTGGATTGATAGTATTGCTAATGCAAATAGTTTATCGTTATCTGGTAAAATTGCAAACAAGATGACATCTTATTGTTATACTCAATGGCCTGATTTAGTAAGAGATAAGGGGCCAAAATATATTGGTAGTGTTATATGATTTTTCTGACAGTCGGCACTCAGCTAGGTTTTGATCGATTGGTTCAAGCTATTGATAAAATTTGCAAAGAATGCCCAGATGTTTTAGTTTTTGGTCAAATAGGGCCAGGTAAATATACCCCCAAGTATTTTAAATATAAAAGATCACTTTCACTTGCAGAGTACAGCAACTATTTTGATGAAGCTAATATAGTAATATCGCATGCAGGAATGGGCACTATAATTAATTGTTTGGTAAATAATAAACCTCTTATTTTAGTACCGAGATTAGCGGAATATAATGAACATAGAAACGATCATCAATTAGCTACGATCAAAAAATTTTCTAATGTCAGTATGTTTTTTATACCTTCAGATTTGGAAGGGGATTTGAAACAGTATCTAACTTCACATAAATTTAATTATGAACTAAATGATGTTTCTCCCTATGCTCCTGTTGAAATGCTAGATAAGCTACAAGATATTTTAACAAATGATTAACAATAAGATTTTTAATAAGTTTTCTGATTTAGCTTTATTGAAGAAGTCCCTATTAGCGGTTACAGTACGCGGTATTGGAGCTTTTTCCATGTTGTTGATGAATTATATTATAGCAAATCAGCTTTCTATTAAAGTTGCAGGGGATTTTTTCTTTATTTTTGCAATAGTTATGTTAATTAGCCAAGCTTCTTTGCTCGGTTTGCAACAAGCTAGTATAAGATATATTAGTTCTTTTTTAGCTAATGGTCTGTGGGGGGCTATCAACAGTTTTGTAATTGATAGTCGTTTATTAGTGTTATTTATAACGAGCTGTTTGGCTTCCGTTCTATTTACTTTGCCTACCGAAATTTTCTTTAATGCAGATAGTTTTAGCCCTGTTATCTGTTACATATCTATGAGCATAATAGCTCAAAGTTTGAGTATTCTTACTTCTTTTCAGTTACAGGCATTAGGTAGGGCATACTCTTCTATCATCATACTCTCAATATTGGTTCCTTTGTTATTCTCCTTTTTTCTATACTTTTTCGAAATTAATAGTTTAATAGACACGATGAAATTTTACTTTTATTCTTGTTTGTTAAATATGTTTTTCTCTTTTGTTTTATGGAGAAAATTTAGGACAATAAACGGGAAGGATACATATGATAGAAAAAAAGTACTGAATACTTCTCTTTCACTTTGGTCAATTGTGATAATAACACTCCTTACTCAATGGGGAGCGCAGTTGGTTGTAGGTATGATTCAAGACTCTGATTCTGTTGCTATATTTTCAGTTGCTCAACGCGTTGCTAATGTAATTAGCTTCGTACTAATTGCTATTAATTTTATTGTAATACCTAAAATATCTCCTTTGTACGAATCAGGGGATTTTTCAAAATTAAAAGAATTAATATTTAATTCAACCCGGATTTTATTTTTTATATCTGCAGTATTCCTCCTTTTAGTTATATTAAATGCGAATTATATACTCTCATTGTTTGGAGATAGATATACTGAAGGTGTATGGGTTTTAATTATATTATGGCTCGTGAGGGGACATTTGGCGATTTTCAGTCTGGAAATATTCGTTTTATCCGACGCCCGCAGTCTACAGGCAAGGGTGGGCGCCCGGGTGGCAAGGTGACATATGCGCAGCTGGTCGCCGAGGGGAAGACCGATGCGCATATTGAGGAGATCTTTCATCTATGCCGCCGCAAGGTAGCAGATATGAAGCCAGGTAGCTATCGCCACAAGATGGCTGAGGAGTACGCAAAGATGCGCGATAAGTGGGACACTGCTAAGTGGAATAGTGGTAGCCGCGCGGACTCACTCTCTTCTCATCTGGAGAAGTTTT
>JALJPA010000213.1 GCA_022969215.1 Colwellia sp.
TTTATCGTGTTGATAGTCAAGACTCGCAGCGTACTCATGGTGATATTCGCGAGCTGGCGTATGTTCACGCCAGTGATGATTGGGAACTGCGTGTTGGTATTCGTAAAGAGTTTTGGGGTGTTACCGAGTTTCAACATCTGGTTGATGTAATTAACCAAACTGATGGAGTTGAAGATTTTGACGGTGAAGATAAATTAGGTCAGCAAATGATTAACCTTTCAGTGGTTAATGATTGGGGCATAGTTGATGTGTTTTTACTGCCAGGTTTTCGAGAAAGAACGTATGGCGGCGAGGAAGGGCGTTTACGTGGACCGTTAGTGGTTGATGAAGATAACGTTAGCTATGAATCTTCAGCAGGGCAACAGCATCTTGATCTCGCTTTGCGTTGGGCGCATAGCGTTGGTGATTATGATTTAGGTGCTTATTGGTTTCATGGTACTAACCGTGAAGCTTATTTAAGTCCATCGTCACAAAGTACTTTGCAGTCTAGCTTGCAACAATCTTCCTTACAGCAATACTATAGCCAAATGGATCAACTAGGTGTTGACGTACAAGCGACCTTAGGTGACTGGTTATGGAAATTTGAAGGCATACATCGCAGCACTAGCCTGGAAGATTTTTGGGCAACGCAAGCGGGCTTTGAATATAGCTTTATCGGTGTGTTTGAGTCGAATATCGACTTAGGTTTGTTGATGGAGCATAGCTGGGATTCACGTGGTGAGGTTGCGCTTGGCGCACAAGGCTCATTGATGCAAAATGATTTATTTGTCGGCGCTAGGTTGGCCTTTAACGACATGCAAAGTAGCGAGTTTTTAATGGGTTTTGGTAGTGATTTAGACCACAATGCTTTTAGCTTTCTCATTGAAGCCAATCGTCGATTTGGTGATGATTTCATTGTTAGTTTTGATGTCAGGTTGCTACAAAGCAATGATGAAAATGACTTACTTTACACCTTAAGTAATGATGACCATGCGCAATTATCTTTAGCTTGGTATTTCTAGCTACTGTTTACTTTTTAATTTATTGTGACAGGGAATCATTATTCCTATTAAGCATAAATAAAAACCAGCAACATTACCTGTTGCTGGTTTTTTTGTATTCACTTTGTGCTGAAATTAACCGAATGCTAACTAGTTGCCAATCAAACCATTAATATGGGCAACAACACTTCTGCCTAGCGCACTGGGTGCATAACCGCCTTCAAGGACCGAAACTATCTTGCCGCCACTGTATTCATTAGCAATCAGTTTAAGCTCATCGGTTATCCAACGATAATCCGCTTCAGTTAAGCTTACCTGCGACATATCATCTTCAATATGGGCATCAAATCCGGCCGAGATTATGATCAGTTCAGGTTTGAATTTATGTAACGCCGGCAACCAGTGCGCGCTTAACTTTTCACGGAACTCCTTGCCTTTAGTTGTTGCGGCTAACGGGGTATTGATAATCGGCGGAGTATCACTTTCTTCAATGTCAAAAGGGTAGAGCGGGTACTGATAACTTGAGCAAAAAAGGTAACCTTTATCATCTTTGGGGCTAGCTTTAAAAACGTTTTTTATAATATCTTCAGTACCATTACCATGGTGAACATCAAAATCGACTATCGCCACGCGTTTCAAGCCATACTTTTGTTTTGCATAAGCTGCAGCGATGGCAACATTATTAAAGAAACAAAACCCCATACCTTTATCATGTTCTGCATGATGCCCGGGTGGCCGGGTGGCACAAAATGCCGAGCCTAAAGTGCCGTCCATGACTAAATCAACCGCATCAACAGCAGCACCGGCAGAATATAAAATAGAGGTCAGTGTTTTGCTATTCATTACTGCATCTTCACCGACAGTAAAGTTTTCACCTGCCTCGCCCTTATCTTCACCTTTAGCTTCAGTAGGCGCATTATCAAAAACAAAATCAATATATTTCTGTGTATGCGCTAAAGCTAACAAACTTTTATCAATAGGTTTTGAATCAAACTGGCGAACAACATAGTCTAAACCACTACGAATTAACTGGTCTGAAATAGCGGTTAAACGGTTACCATTTTCAGGGTGATGTTCACCCATGTCATGTTCGCCACATTTATAGTGGCCTATAATTCCAACTGGCATAGTTATTCTCATAATTGTTAGTGACTATTCATCTTGTCTCGTTAAAGGTCAATTAATGCGTTAAAAGTACTCATTGACTAACGTCAACTCCGTGCTTTTTCCTTTTACTTGAACTCTAACGCTTAAAGCTGAACAGTCACAATGCATTCAACCTGATTACTTTTGATCGGTAATATTACTCGTTTTGATTACTCAGCTTTAAGCGTGAGCTTTAAACTCACTTCATCATAATCATCACTGGCTTGACGGACAAAGCCGGAACGTTCAAATACTTTTAACATTGAGCCGTTATCGCTACGTACACAAGCGACTAAGCTATCAAGTTTTCGAATCTTGGCTATGGCAATCATTTCACCCAGTAAGGTACTTGCCATACCGCGGCCACGTAAACTTTCTTTAATAACAAAGGCAACCTCGCCACTATTAATACTTTCAATGTAATAATATCGAGCCACGGCTTGTATCGATTCACCTAAAGAATCTTTCTTGGTAAAACACAAGGCAAGATCGACGTGTTGGTTAACACTCACTAAGTTACAGGATTTCTCCCGCGTCATTTGGGTAATGTGATGGTTGTAGCGCATCATCAAGGTTTCTTTATTATGGGAATAAAAAAACTCTTGTAATTTACGCTCATCCGCAGGTGCTAAAGGCCTTAATAAATAATTAATATCGGCAAAATTAAAACGCTTCATTTCTATGGTACCAAGCTCTGGTACTGAGCTAGGTGAACTTTCTTGGTATTCTGGCACCCAATAATGTTTACGCACATCGGCAAGTAATTTATCTCTAAATTTAGGGTGAGCAATTCTGATCAATTCTAAGGCACGCTCTCTAATACTCTTACCTCTTAATGAGGCAATACCAAACTCGGTCACCACATAAGAAACATGACCGCGCGAAGTTACTACGCCGCCACCTTCAGTGATATGGGCAACAATACGTGATATTTTGCCATCTCGGGTCGTTGAGGGCAGGGCAATAATAGGCATACCGCCCTTACTCAGCGATGCACCTCGAATAAAATCAACTTGTCCGCCAATGCCGCTGTAAAATTGATAACCAATAGAGTCTGAAACTACCTGGCCGGTTAAGTCGACTTCAATGGCACTATTAATCGACACCATGTTGTCATTTTTAGCTATTTTTACCGGCGAGTTGATATGTTCTGATGGGTAAAACTCTATGTGGGGATTACCATCAACAAAGTCATAGACCTTTTGGCTACCAATACAAAAAGTCGCTACGGCTTTACCTTTATGGTAGGTTTTTCGGCGGTTATTAATGACGCCTTTTAACATCAAATCAACCACACCATCGGAGATCATTTCACTGTGAATACCTAAGTCTTTGTGATTACCTAAATAACGTAGAACCGCTTCGGGTATTTTACCTATACCTATTTGTAAGGTAGCGCCATTTTCAACCAACATAGCAACATATTGACCAATTTGTTCGTTGCGGCGATCCACTTCGGGTGGTTTTACTTGCGGTAAATCTTGTGCAACGTTTATCCAAGCATGAATTTGATTTACATGGACAAAGCTATGACCGTTAGTGCGGGGCATCTTCGTGTTTATCTGGGCAATAACATATTTTGCCGCTTTTACTGCGGAAGAAACGATATCAACACTCACGCCTAACGAACAGTAACCATATTCATCTGGCGGACTGACCATAATAAGTGCCACGTCTAGGGGTAAAATATTTTCATGAAATAAGCGTGGCACATCGGAAATAAAACAAGGGGTATAATCACCACGCCCCTCGGCAATGGCTTCGCGAATATTTTTACCACCAATAAATAAACTATTTACTTTAAATAAATCTTTATGTTCGCGCTTGGCCCAAACATTTTCGGAAAGGGTTAAAATATGGACGGTTTCAATGTCATGCAAGCCTTGGCTATTGGCAATTAAATCATCTATTAAGGCATTAGGTACCGCGGCATTGGAGCCGATAAAAATGCGATTGCCAGATTTTAGGTAATCAGCCCAGTTAACACTATCGCGCTGCTCATCTTGTGCTGTCATGAAATATCCTTGGCTACTGCCTACTCTCAGAATGGACTAGGTTTGTGCTTGCTCTGAACTCAGTATGCTCTCATAAATAAGGTATTTATTGATCACTGTCAATTGTGCGTTTGTTATATAGGGTTTTTTGAAGCTTGTTGATTGTTTTTGCAGCTATTTATTAGTCTATTATACAAAGTAGAGCATATGCTTCGTAGTTATTCTACTCGAATAGGCGATTCAGAAGTAGAAAGGGCTAATAAACGCTGTCCTTCGGATTCGTTTAAATGCTTCTTGCTCATTGTTGCAAGGAATTCACATAGAATAACTATGCTACATTCCTTGCGCCTCGATCAAAAAGCATTTAATTCGAACAAAATTGAAACATCAAGCTTCAACAGACCCTAAAAAATAAGTTATAATTAGCTGTTTTTAACGTGATTTTGTGTGATTTTACTGCTATTTCACTGATGTATCGTTTATGTCTTTTCATATTTTAAGGGTTTAGTTTAGTGTCACAAGAGAAAATATTTATCATAGGTTTACCCAGAACAGCAACCACCAGTGTTTGTTTAGCAATGTTAGAGCAGGGTTTTAAAACTGCACATAATGCCTATACCCAAGATGCTTTTATCCAAGCGCAGGTATTAGCAGATACGCCGATATTTTGTGATTATCAAAAATTGGATAAACACTATGTTAATAGTAAGTTTATTTACCTGACTCGTGCTCCTGAAAAATGGCTACCATCAATCAAGCAATTATTACAGCGGATGATTGTTAACTTACAACGCACTGATGGCGGTTTTAACCCTCACTTAAAACGTTGTTATAATGAAATGTTCTCGCCACTAAACGAAGAAAACCTTAACAGCGACGAGTTTTTACTTAACTGTTATAACCGTCATCAACAAGGCATTGAAGCTTACTTTAAAGACCGGACACAAGATTTGCTGACCATAGATGTTAGTGATGAAAACAGTTATATGAAAATGTTAGCGTTCCTTGATATTGATAGCAGTAATGCTAGAGAGGGCGGTTTTAAACAAATTAACCTTGGCGGCAAAGTAAAAGCCTGGCAAGGGCTTCATAACAAGTTGAAAGTAGAATCTACTAATAAAGGTAAAATTGATAAGCTGCTTTATTAGTAAAGGTTAATGGCTAACGCGGGATATATTAACCTAGCTGAGTTTAGCTATTGTAGAGTGAAAAGTTCACAGGTAAAATCACGCCAATTTCGTTAATTGAAAACCGCTTTAGAGAGTAATTTGTTATGTTTGAATTAAAACACCACACTGGCCAAGATTGGGTTGATGCTGTTATGGCTGACTTTAACCTATTTTTGCAAGACCATGCCGCAGCCGAGAAGAAAGCTTCAGGTATGGCAATGGCAATGTTGTCTCATTACCCAGATAAAGCTAAATTGGTTCGTGCGATGACCGATTTAGCCATTGAAGAGCTCATTCATTTCAAGCAGGTATTAAAGCTACTTGTCGCCCGCGATGTCACCTTAGGTCAAGATAAAAAAGACCCTTACATCAACCAGCTTCGTGCCTTATTTCGTAACGGTACCAGTTATTTTATGATGGATAGGTTACTGGTTGCCGCAGTAATTGAAGCGCGCGGTTATGAGAAGTTCTGGTTAGTTTCACAAGCTCTGCCTGAAGGTAAAGACAAAGATCTTTATGTCGCTATTGCTAAGTCAGAAGAGAAACATAAAAACTTATTTATTGAGCTGGCGTATGAGTATTGTGATAAAGAAGAAGTTGATCAGCGTTTAGACGAAATTCTAATTGCCGAAGCTAAAATTTGTGCAGCTCTACCTATTCGCGCAGTCCTTCACTAAATTTTATGACGGAAATACTGCAGTAAAGCTTCGTTCATTTTGCTGCAGCCCTTCCTCCTTATATAAGCCGGTTTACCAAGTCCCAGCTATTTTAATTGCTCTATAACGTCTATTCGAAGCAATAAATCCCCCCTTTAAACCATTACTGATTTCATTTTTTATTTAAGTAAGTTATTTAAGTGCTAACACTAACAATAATAACTCACCGATAAAGGCGCCATTACTGCGCAATAGGAAATTAGCCCATGTACTCGTCACCTGATAAAACCAAGCAAGAGTTAGATACGCCAGCAATTATTGATGAGCAAGAAGATAAGGTAATGATAGTAAACTACCCATTATCATTTTTGCTGTTAGAAAGTGAAGAAGATAGTTTTGTAAGAGGTTATAACTAACCTCTACTCCGTAGTGGCATAGTTAAATAAAATCACCGATAAAAGCTGTGGGAGTTCAGCTTCTACCGATGAAGTGACTTTAGAGTGCGTTGGATTTAGCTCAGCTCAATTAGCTCGGCTTAACTTAATTAGAGTTAGCTCTGCTTAGTTATTTTTTTACGCAAGGGTAAAATGAATAAGCTGGCCAGAAATAGCAAAGCACTACTTGGCTCGGGTATCTCATTTACAGTGTCTATGTAGCCAGCCGTTCCTGTAGATGTTTCTTTAATTGCGCCAACAATAGCATTGGCGAAATAGGTATCTCGTTTGGTTCTACTTCCTCGGATATTATAAGACGCTTCTATATGAACAAAGCTGCCACCAGCGTCTCTTGAAAATTGTCCTTGTGGGTTATTAAAAGCGCGTAAATGATAAAATGGGTCATGGCCACTTTGATCCATACCGTTGACTTGAATATTGAGCGGATCATCTTTATCTAATAAATTGTAAACATAGGAACTGCCAAATTTACTGTCATCAATATCCTCTAAAAACCTATCTAGTGTGGCAAGTTCATTAGTAACATTACCGGCACCATCGGATAATACTGCATCTGTGCCGTCCGGAAACTTTTTACCTGTGCTAGAGCCAAAGCCATGTAATTGCCATGCGGTACTGTCACCGTAACCACCATTAAATATTTGATGTACTTCTTGGAATATCGAAAACTCTAAACTGGTTGGGTTAGCTGTTTGATAACCATTGGCTGAGCGATGAGCGCCGGCAATGGCAAATGCATTGGCCTCAGAACGTTCAAACACTCTCGCGCCTAATCTATGGGTGTTGGTATCGTTAGACGGATGAGTAACTTCAATGGTGACGTTGCTCGTCGATGCTGCATTGACAAAGTAGGAGCCCCAACCCTTAGCTTGTTTACCGCCAATTAGCTGTTCAGCAACACCCCAGTAGACATCTTGGGTAGTGGTATTATTAAATTGAATTAAGTCATAACCTAAGTTATTCGCTTGTGTCTCTGCAATCGACCAGTTGTGATCATAAAGGCTTTTGGCTAACAGGCTAAAGTCAGATCTTTGTGTAACTGTTGGCGTTACATAATCGCCAGAGTCCTTTTTAAATGCTTGGTTTTTTAATCCCGCTACATAGTCATAGAAGCTACCATCTTTTATTATCGCGGATTGAGCTGGTAGGGCAACCAAGGCCAATAAAGCCGAAAGGTATATTTTGTTCGTAGAATTTCCTTATTGTTTTTCTATGATAATGGCTTAATAAATAACCACTAACCAATAGCCAATTGTGGCAAGGGTATAACCTTGGTTTATAGCCTGTGGAATAAACCCTTTAA
>JALJPA010000214.1 GCA_022969215.1 Colwellia sp.
ATAAAAGACCTGTAGTTAAGTTCACATTAACATCTCCTCTTAAAAGCGAATTGCACCTGTTTATTGAGAAGGTTGCGTCCGAATCACCTGAGCTATTTAAACAGCTAGTCAAGTATGCTAGTTCGCAAAGTCTTAACTGGATTAAGGCTCATCACAGTTTAATCGAAAGTACAGGGCACTATCAGCAACCTATTACAGGGGAGTTAGATAAATTACCTAACGACGTTTCATTATTAGGTATCGTAAAACGAACTGATAATCCTTTTGCCCATGAAAATGGGATGCTTAAATTACTAGAAACATTATTAGAGCAGAAAAAAGATGATGATGATTTTTTTGAAAAAATCATTGATATCAATAACAGTAAAATTGGCTGCGATGATTGGGTTCAGCTTCAGAGTTTAAACGTTGATCTTAAATTTACACCTGAAACTATAGATGATGGTGGTTTATATCCAATACCTGAATGGGTAAGCGAAGAACATAAAAAAATGTATCGTGTTGGAATTTTTATTCGTTCATGTCTAATTGGAAACCTTGATTGGACTGCTAGTCGCTATGTGCGCAGTGACAACGCGCAGTATTCAGGCATTAAAACGAGTTTTGCTAAACGGCAGCTGGGGATGATGCACTCTCCTGAAGCTCTTAATGGTGATACCGCGCCAATGAGTAATTGGCTATCTTGTTTGTTGTTTAGGCTATTACAGTGGCCAGGTATTCAATTGAATGATACTTACAAGCAGTGGCCGGCTATTTGGAACCTAACATCACTTCATAAGTTAATTAAAAATAGAATTGAAGAACAGAAAATATTTTTCTGCCAACTATCAGGGATACCAGGCTATGTTGAGCGGATTGATTTGGGTTGGGATAAAGATAAGAAAGATTTAAAAGTAGTGATGGTTCAGTCTTTATTGCCTCTTAAAGGCGATTTTAAAGCGCATGGATTATTACTTGATAGTGCTAAGTATCGGGCGCGGCACCGTCGTCACGTAGCAAGCGTTGCTGAGCTAATACTTCATAAAATTAATAGCCAAAATAGCATTGATGACGAGAAGTATAAAAAAGCTGATATCGATCTTATTATTTGGCCTGAACTGGCTGTTAACATCGAAGATATTGATATTTTAGAACGATTAGTTGATAAGACTGGCGCGATGATATTCACAGGTTTAACATTTATTCAAATAAAAGACAGGAAAGGGCCCAACAATGTTGCGATGTGGCTAATACCTAATAAGCAAAAAAATGGTCGTCAATTCATTAAACGCCTACAGGGCAAGCAACACATGACGACGGCTGAAATTAAAAAAGTTGAGCCTTGGCGACCATACCAAATGTTTGTTGAACTGGTTCATCCTGCGTTTGATAACGAAGCCGGTTTTAAACTTACCGGTTCTATTTGTTACGATGCAACTGATATTAAACTGAGTGCTGATTTGAAAGGCAAGTCGAACGCCTATGTTATATCAGCACTGAATCAGGATGTTGCTACGTTTGACTCAATGGTCGATTCACTGTTTTACCACATGTATCAGCATGTCGTTTTGGTTAACAGCGGTGAGTTTGGCGGCTCAGTTGCTAAGGCACCATACAAAGAACGCTTTGATAAGTTGATTACGCATGTCCACGGCTCTCACCAAGTTACCATTTCTAGCTTTGATATGAACATGTTCGACTTTAGGGATATCGGTAAGTCATTTAACTCAGGTAAAAAAACTAAGACTAAACCGGCAGGTTAAATTTAAAACTAGATTAGTTTGAGTATCAACCTAACCAACCGCCAACTTAGCCGTCTCATGCCACAAATATGCTGGCATGGGATGTTTCAACTTCCAAGTAATATTCATTGGCTGACTGCCTTCATATTTAACAAAATCTACCGGGCCAAAATTAACAAAACCCATGGTTCTGCCGTTTTCATCTTTGCCTTGCTCACGCACAAATAACAGGAAGGTTTTGTTAGTTTCTTGCTGCGTTATATAACCCAAGCCACGGCCTGAATTTGGTCTCGCGCTATTTTGCGTTTGCCAGTGAAACAAGGTCGGGCTTATCGCATAATCATGGTACATGGTGGTGACTGAAAACTGCTTTTCACATTTATCTAGGGTTACAAAGAGCCGTTTGAATTGAAGTCTTACCTGCTTTTGTTGTATGCACTCAGTATATATTTAACGCCCTCGAATGATTGTATAAAATACTCTCTTTCAAGTTGCGACGTTATCATTTTTTTATCTGCATCAGTAATTTTCGTTGGCAATGCACCAATATCGTACTGTATATCACATGAAATTACAGACTCATCGACTACAGCCAATACCTTCATATCAATTGATTGATAGGGCATCTTATGAAAATCCTTACTCGTTTGTTGAGTATTAACAGGTGGCTCAATTATTTGATTTCCCCTGAGTCCTAACAGTAATTTCGAGTTCCAGTATTGGCTATACTCCCAATCGGTAAAATCTATGTATCCATTGGTCACTTCGGGCAAGTGATTAGTTGCATGAGACAAATAGCTTTTAAAAGAGTCGTAAGTAAATTCCCCTTCTTTTTTGTATGAGGCTAGTCGGGCTAGGCGAATTCTTGGGCTGCAATAGCTCATTACGGCAGCTTTAAATTCAGAAAATGGTGCGTCCAAGCCAGGAAGTCTAAAAATAGGAATCTGCGACGCCGCTTGTATTGCCTCCGAAACTTCCAATTGCCCTCTCTCATTACCAAAGTACTTTAATAGAAAGGAAACACCATCATCATATACATCAAAATCTTCCAGAGGAGAACTAGCCAATACTTCAGGAGATACCGCGGCTCTGGCGGAATTTTGCATTAATGGCCCATGGGAGTCTTCCATTTCTCTTATTTTCAATTTGAATGAGTTCTTATCGACTACTTCTCCCAACGCTTCAGCCCAATCCATTGCATGATCATATGTCCGTTCAATGTTAGCCAAACCACAAATTTCTGTATAAACCGCAAAGCCTTCCTGAGGAAACCGCCATTCGTCTAGTAAAATGTTTTCCCGCTTCTCCAATTCGTTGTAAGCGCTGATTAACTCCTGAAAGGACTCTTCTTCAAAAAGTTCACTGCACTTTCGGAGATAGGCTCTACCTTCATTAGTGCTATAAAAGTCGTTGTGACTCGCAAAAACCTCATTCTTTTCGGAGTTAGTCCTAGCTTCAGAGGAGTAAAAATCTTTCGAAGGTATATGTGGGTTTGGACATTCCATTCGCAAAACAATTCTTTGAGCTATGCCACTTTTAATCCCTCTTAGGGTATCCAGAAACAATCCAATATTACTGTTCATATGACAACTGTGGGCTACTTCATGATACAAAGAAAAGATAAAATCTTCTGGTGCCTGTTCCTCTAGAAGATAAATCACATTTGATAATGGGTTGTAGGCAGTTGATTGTCGTTTTTCTCGTAGTCGCCTTATCACTGGTAAATACTGTTTAGGTAACTTGTACATGTGTTATTTCACTTCCGTTTCGTCAGGGAAAGTAGCTTTAATCAGCTCCACCATTTTTACTTCAACTTTCTTATCAGAGTCTTGTACATTGAATGAATACATAACCTCTCGTGATAACTCTACACTCTTTTCAAGCTTTGAAAGATCGGGCGTCTCCAGTTTTGTTTCCAATAATGGCATGATTGCTCTTAAGTTCTTTTTTGAAATTGTGTTGTCTTTATTTAATTTCTCTTTGATTTTTTCTGCTGTTAAGGAGGAAAAGATACCAACAAAGTAAGAAATCGCTATGCTCCATTCAAACAAATCAAGTAACTCAGAAGAATGAAGTACACCTTTACTTGAGGTTAACTGCTTTTTAAGTGCTTTATCATTTGATATACATTGTTTGAGGTCCTTTGCCGATAAGCTTCTATACCCTTTGCTGACATTATTTTCCATTGACTTTCCCTTTTCTCATTATTTTATTAAAAAAACATAGCAAAAAAACAACTAAGATTAATTTGCCATTAGACTAGTTCTCTAAGTCATTCTTTAACGTTTTCATGGAGAAAACAAGCAATTAATGTGTTTTGTGATCCAAAATTATATTCAAAAGTACGCTGCTCTTTAGACTAATTAGCTTCAACATGATTTGGGGTACAAATGAGTTATTAGTAAACTACCGCAAAGAGCACAAAGTTAGCATTCAGTATATTTCTATCAATAACGCCTATGGTGGCTGATCGGACTATTTGTTGTGATCATTTCGTACCTAAATTAGGTCAGCTTTGTGGTACTTCCTGCACTAATAGATGTATGACTATAAATCCTCTAAGAGTTCAGTTTTAGAAGGGTTTTGGTGCCTTACAAGTATTGATAGGTGTAAGAAAAGTGTAATACAGGTGTTCAACATGTGAAATGGTCTGTTTAAGTCTAATTGGATAGGTAAGTGTTATATATATACGAGTAATTATTTAGTATTGTCATTGCTACTTGAACGCATTTTTCTGTACTAATTTCCAGAGTGAAACTTTTATGAGTAAAACACTAGCATTAGCAACTTCTATACAAATACTAAGAAACTCAAATGCAGTGTTTTTAGATGAAACTTTAGTTAGACAAATGATCAACCTTGGAATTAGAAAGATTCATGATGTTGCTATTTCCCATCGAGGAAATGGAAAGTATAAAGGGCATCGTGCTTGGTCTAAATCAGCACTTTCTCTGCTTGAAACAAACAATGGTTCAGTTATAGGGATAACTAAATATTTATCACATGAACATGTTGTCCCTTTAAAAATAGTAGTAGATAAAATTTTTATAATGCCTAAGGATACCTCAATACAGGAATACGTTGATATTATAAACGAGTGGGGAGTGGTCGCTATTATTACCAGAGAAGAAGATTTACTATTTAGAGTTTTTAAACTTTCAAAATGTATGCCTGAAAGTTGGGATGGCAATGATTATTTTGCGCGTTATAGAGCTGTTGGGCTATTCGAAGAGTTAGTTTTTTAATCGCAATTGATGGCTAATAAAAACGTCCGTAGTAAATTGGTGTTTCTTTGAGGGGATTTCTTAAAGTTTACCGAATTGATTTTGAAATATTCAGTAAAGTAATAACAGATCAAGTAGAGCTAATACCTTGATTTTTAGACACAAAAAAGCCGCTTATTAAAAGCGGCTGTTCTGTTTTATATGGTGCTCGCTACGGGACTCGAACCTGTGACACCTTGCATGTCATGCAAGTACTCTAACCAACTGAGCTAAGCGAGCAGCTGTTGATAAATCAACGAGGGCTATGTTAGCCCCTGAACAATCGCCTTGCAAGTGCTTTTATCTAATTCATTGAGAAATAAGTATTACTTGCTGATTAAAACAACGAAGTGGCTAAATATAGCGCTAAGTAATTAAAGTGTTGCTACCTGACTCGTCTCTTCTTGCGCCTGTATGTCATTTTTAATGCGTTGTTGAATGACCTGTAAACGCCAAGCAAGTAATATCGCAGCGGTAGTTAAGCCAATAATAAAGCCTATCCAAAAACCATACGGGCCCATTTCAGGGACAATCCAATCTGTTATCCCTAGGATCAAGCCAACGGATAAACCAACGACCCAATATGAAACAAAGGTAATATATAAAATGGATTTAGTGTCTTTATAACCGCGTAATGCCCCTGCTGAAATGACTTGAATGGTATCTGAAAACTGATACACAGAAGCAAGCAACATTAAACTCGCCGCTAATTCTATAACGGGTGCCTCAGTACTATAAATACCGGCAATTTGTGTTCTAAACAGCACAGTTATTAACGCGGTAAAACAAGCGAGTGCTAAGCCAAGTATTATTGAATACTTGGTATAGTCTCTGGCTTGTTTAAAATTCTTATGGCCAACGGCATAACCTACTTTAATGGTTGTCGCGATGGCAATACTTAGCGGTACCATAAAAATTAAGCCGGTAAAGTTTAAGGCAACTTGGTGGCTGGCGACAACTTGCGAGCCAAAAGGGACTAAAATGATAGCGACAATGGCAAAGAGGCTAACCTCAAAAAGTAGTGATAAAGCGATAGGAATGCCTAAGGCAAGAATTGCTTTTATTTCAGCTAACACTGGCCAATAAAAGGCACTAAATAAGTTGGCTTGTTTGAGTACTTTTGAATAAAAGCAATAAATAAGCATACTGATACACATAGACCAGTAAACTAACGCCGTTGCTAGGCCACAGCCGGCACCGCCAAGAGCGGGCATACCAAATTTTCCATAGATAAATATATAGTTTGCTGGAATATTTACCAGTAAACCTATAATGCTGATTATCATGGTCGGTTTAGTGTATGAGAGGCCTTCTGAATAGTTTCTTAGCACTAAATATATGCAATAGCCTGGCGCGCCCCAGACAATAAAGCCTAGATAATCAAACATCAATGCTTCAAGATTACCTTCTAGCGTAACAAGTGGTTCAACTATCGGGGTGAGTATGTAGTACAGGCCTATTAATGATATGCCAAGTAGCAAAGCTATCCACCCGGTTTGATAGGTTTGTTCTACTACATCAGTATATTTCTTTGCACCAGACAGTTGAGAAACAATAGCTGCCAGCGCCATAATTAATCCGTATATGGTCAATATCAGTGGTAGCCAAATACTATTGGCCACGGCAACTGCGGCTAAGTCAGTAGCACTGACGCGTCCCGCCATGACAATATCGACAAAACCCATTAAGTTCTGAATTAATTGGGCAATTAAAATGGGGTAAGTCAGTTTTAATAAGCTTTTGCTATGGGTGCGGAAGTCAGCTAGGTTCATGTCATCGGTAACTTTAATAAAGGGGAAGGGGAAGCGGTTTACAATACGGCTAAGGTGAGGGCATCATAGATGAGATAGCTTGAGCAAACAAGGCAAAAAATGTCGGAAGAATGTAAGTATGCTTGGCTTTATAGCTGTAATTAAGTCAGTAGTGCATGTGACTATTAAAGGTGTGGCTAGAATACTTGTTCATCATCACTATCAACGGTTAATTGAATGGTCTTTCTATATTCATCTATGTGTAAATGGTAGTGAATTTCCATGCAACACGCAGGGCATTCATCGTAATAGTCTTGATCACCAGCAGAAGCATCTAACGTTGCGTGCAAATGGTGGCCACAGTGAGGACAAGTAATGCGTTTTTCACTGAGTTTATTGATCATAGAGCCTCCATAAAGAAAGGGGGAAAAGTTTTATCGCTTCTTTATTTAGTATGACTATTTTTAATTAAATTACCAAAAATAGCGGGGTGTTTTAGCGCTTATTAGCCAGTTCATTGATCTATATCGTATCTTACGTTATTAGTGTAAAGGTAGTGACATAATTCGTGATAATGCGGCTTTGGCTTGGTCAATATAGATACCACCAAAAATATTAGCGTGATTGAGAATATGGTAAAAATTATAGACTAATTTTCTTTGGCCATAGCCGTCATCTAAAGGGTATTCTGCTTGGTAGCCATGATAAAAGTCGTCAGGGAAATGACCAAATAACTCGGTCATGGCAATATCAACCTCACGGTCACCATAATAACAAGCGGGATCAAAAATCATTGCTTGTTCACCGGAAAAACCAGTATTACCTTGCCATAAGTCACCATGAACTAAACAGGGTGTTACTTGATGATGAAGTAAGGCGTCGTGACAAACTTGGGCTATGTGTTCAATATTTCCGAGCATGATGGAACGTTCTGATAATAA
>JALJPA010000215.1 GCA_022969215.1 Colwellia sp.
TCTCAATGTTTATATGATATAAATTGATTGTTAGCTACTGCTAATAAATGGCCATACTTTTAGTGACCATGAATGTACTTTTGTGATGCTGTTTAAAAAGCAGTCAAATGGTCAGTAATGTATTGTTCTATACCAATGGCTTTTTTACCGGTGATTCTTTCAAAATCATTAGTAACAGCATGATCTTCATTTTCAGCCCATTTTTTAAATAACTTCATCACTGTATCGCAGACCCAATCAGGTATTCCTGCGCCTTTAAGCCCAGCCTCCTGTTGCGCATAAGAAATATTCTGGTAGCTAATTTTACGCTGAAGTTTGTCAGATAAAGCCGTAGCAAAGTCGGCAAAACTTACTGTTTTTGGACCTGTCAGGTAATAAGTTGCATTATTAAATTGATCGCTCTGTAAAGTATAGAATGCCGCTTCGGCAATATCTCTGGTGTCTATCATCGGAATTTTAGTTTCCCCTAAATACTGGGCAAACATATTATTTTCTTTAATGAAGCCACCATGCATGACCGCCATGTTTTGTAGAAAATAAGTTGGTCGCAAAATCACATGTTCAATGTCAGATTGGATCAAGTAGTTATCAATTTTTCCATGTTCGCTATACATCCCCATATCGCAATCTGCATCAGCAGGCTCTGCTGAGAGTCGAACGATTTTTCTTACTCCAACCTCAATAGCGAGATCAATCAACTGCTTTTGACTGCCAAACATTTCAGGGGCATTACTGGTTAACAGAAATATTTGTTCGATGCCTACAAGTGCTAACTTTAGAGCCGCCTCATCACCTACCGAACCTATCACAGAATTTATGCCTTGCTCGGCAAGTTTTTCTTTTTTTTCTTGGCTTCTTGCCAATAACTTAAAGTTGTTGTCATTGTTGATCAACAAATCTACCAAATGACTACCTACCTGACCCGTACCACCAATTACTAAAATTTCATTATTCATTCGCTTGTCCTCGTTTGACTTGTTTTTACATTGTTTGTTTATCTGTGGTTATCATAGGATTGAGCGTAATAGAAAAATATCGAAACAATTTCGAGTTGATGTTAACTTTTAGTTAAGGGGGAAAGTTTAAACGGATTCTATGTAATATTTGAAACAAAAACACAATAGGATATTTTATTTTTGATGACTGCTTTAAAGCTCAAAGCGGTCTTTACGGATGTAAGGTCTAATGTCCGCAATGTGGTAGCTAGTGACCTGAAAACAATAGACACGGTTAGCTTTTTCCTCAGCAAAAGCCAACGTCAAAAAAGTGCGCATTCCGGACGAAAACCTTTAATTTTTTTGCCTTATATTTTCTAATGAATATTTTAGGAGTGTTACTGAACCGGCTTAGTAACATCCTATCTTTTATTAAATAATTGGTTGCAGTGGTTTCTAATTCTTTGAATTTGTGGGACATTAATGTAAATTAAATTTTAATTATGGAACGGACATTACTGAGCCAGCTCCATAATAAGCTGTTAGGCTTTCAGGAGAGTTATGAGTTATCTAAAAGGAATCGTAATCATAATTACATGTTGGGTGAATAGCGTAAATGCAGATACTATTTATGATGAAGCCAGAGATAGAACTATTCCAATAGAAATTACTTTTCCTAATAATATCGAGTCATGCTCTACTAAATTAAAGTGTCCTGTTGCCTTTTTAAGTGCTGGATATGGAGTATCGCATTCAAAATATACTTTCTTATCTAAGCAATTCAACCAACTTGGTTACCTTGTCATTGCAATAAGCCATGAGTTGCCAAGCGATCTAGCTTTGTCTGTCTCAGGTGATTTATATGAAACACGAAGTGAAAATTGGAGTCGCGGTGCAAAAACATTAGATTTCTTAAAAGGCTCATTGAGTAAACGCTTTAATGAGTACGATTTTGAGAAACTGATACTCATTGGCCACTCTAATGGTGGTGATATTTCAGCGTGGTTAGGTAATGAAAATAAGAGTTATATTCAAAAAATTATAACACTAGATCATAGGCGTGTTCCTTTACCTCGTAATAGTAATTTCCAAATACTATCTATTCGCGCTGGTGACTTCCCAGCAGATAAAGGTGTATTACCAACGGAGATTGAACAAGAAAAGTATGGGAGTTGCATTGTTAATATTCCTATGGCAAAACATAACGATATTGCTGATTTTGGTCCAGTGTGGTTAAAGGGAAAGATTAATTTTTTAATAAATAGTCACTTAAACGGGCTGTCTTGTTCGGAGCTAATAAAAGCCTAACAAGGCACTCAAAAGGACAAATAACAGTTGGTTTTTGCTCCTTCGTCGCTTATTTTAACTAACTATTATTTGCCTCTTAGTGAGGCGTTAGCAGCTGATGAGTTTTCGTATGTGTAATTATGTTGTCGTCAACTTAAACCATTTTGGAATAGACTGCGTCTAATCTGTATAATTTTATCAATAAAAATAGAGGTTAAAAAACTATTAATGAAAACCATGTTACTTTCTAGGTTCAAACATCTCAATTCCGCGGTTCTTTCACTAAGAACACTCGTATTATTGGTTCCATTACTTATACATTCAAGCTATAGCATGGCAATCGTTAAGCTGCATGATGTGGATAGTAGTAAATATGATCTTAAGGCTAATCAAGCTCCTTACTTGATTGATATGCCAACTGAAGGGCATGGGATCCTTATATCCGAACGATGGTTATTAACTGTAGGTCATGTCATATTTGATGATTACCATGGTATGGATTTTGATGTGTCGGGTGTGAAAAACAAGATAGTTGAGGTTGTTTTTCATCCTGATTATATAAATTTCCCGTCAGATTTTGATTATAGTACCAAGACTAATATTAAGTCGTTCCTCTCTAATCGTAGCGACATTGCCCTTGTAAAGCTCGCATATCCTGTTAAACACCTCACTCCAATAGCTTTGTATAAAGAAAACAATGAGCAAGGTAAAACAGTAGAAATATATGGCAAAGGAGCAACAGGGAATGGTAAAACAGGCATGGTATTGGATACCAAGCATCAGCGAAAATTGAGGTTCTGTCGCAATGTTATTGCCGACACCAATGGAAAGTGGCTGGTTTATCAATTTGATTATGGTGACTCAGCGATCCCATTAGAAGGAGTACACGGTTCGGGTGATAGTGGTGGAGCATCTGTTATTTACCTAAATAAAACCCCTTATCTAGTTGGCTTGTCTAGCTGGCAATGGGAAGGCGACAAATCTGAGCTTTGGCCCATGCTATATGGCACAACGGCCTATCAAGTTCGAGTTTCTAATTACATAAAATGGATCGACACTGTTTTAAGCGGCAGCTAACAAGGCCATTAAGAACGGGCACATAAAAGCTTGCTGTGCTCGATCCTCGCATATTATAGCAAGCTTTCATTGAGCCGCTTATGGCGGCGTTAGTTGCACAATAAGGTTCTATGCATAAAAGTAGATTAGCCGCATTAGTTTTAGATAGTAAAGTTGATGATATTGAAGAGGCGAATGCCTTTTGGGAGCAAGCTTTGGGGCTGAAGTGTGTTCGCTCGAATGAAGAATGGTCTTCTAAATATTCACACCTTAACTCACCAAAAGATCAGCCTCATATATTAATTCAAAAAACAACTCACGAAAGTCGAGTTCACCTTGATATTGAAACTGATAATATAACAGCAGAGGTTGAGCGTTTAAAAACTCTTGGCGCACAAATAGTAGAAATTTTTGAGCGCTGGGTAGTTATGGAAGCGCCGACAGGTCACCGTTTTTGCGTTGTTAATCCGCAAAGACAAGACTTTAGTGACTCAGATAGTGTTAATGTTTGGAAATAGTGCAACTAACAAGCAGTTTAACAGGACTAAAAACAGTGGGCTGTTCGCTTTGCTTCATTTTAGCCCGCTAATTGGGCGTTATAAGTCATCGATATATTGCAGGAAGCAGATGAAAAAAAATCTATTAATGTTTGTTACTCTTATTTTAATTGTGTTAGCTTCTCATTATTATGGGGTCCATCGTGGTGCTAAAGCTGCCACAGATGTCCTTACTCTTGAGCTCGGGATGAAAGCAGTCGATCAAATGGTACTAAATTCGGCATTGTTGCTATCACTTAAAAATGAAAAATCAGAACAGGCTCTAAAAATTGCTCAACAATTCGTTGAAAATGATGTAAAGCATCTCGATAAAATAGAGGAAATGCTTGAAAAGCTTCCACTTGATGAATTTGATAAGAATATATTTCAAATAAGTATTGTTGAAGCTAGAGAAAATCACAAACTCGTAAATGACTTATAACAAGCTGTTTAAGAAGGACAAAATACAGTTGGCTGTTTTCATTCCTCAACATTTTAGCCAACTAAATTTTGCCCCTTAACGAGGGCGTTAGTATTTTTTAAACAATCGTTGCAAAATGGTGGCATCAATATTTACAAACTTGAAAAGGAATATTCTAAATATGAGAAAATTATTAGTTGTTACGGCATTATTATGTGTTGTAAATTATTCACAGGCTGAAGAAAAAGTTGAAGATTCGACATCAACTAAATCACAAAAAACTGCAATCACTCACTCAGAAACATTTTTAGCAGCTGTGAAAAATCATGGCGATTTGTGCAATCATTATAAGGATGACACACAAGTAAACGTAGAAGAAGTTGAAGTAAGGGTTACTACCAAAAACACAAAAAACATAAGTAAATCTAGTTCCGTAAAATTCAATTGTATAAACTAATTTAAGCGACAAAAAATACTAACAAGCTGTTCAAGCAGGACAAATTTCAGTTGGCTGGTTCCGCTCCGCTTCACATTTTAGCCAACTACAATTTGCCCCTTAAAAGGGTGTTAGGCATCTATATGAATCCCTCGAAGCAAGCAGAAAATTACGACAAAATTGCATCTCATTGGGCTAGCGATAATTTTAATCTAGAGAATGGAATAGAGCAGCATAAACGAGCACTTCAATTTTCACAAAATAAAGAAAGTGCAATTGATGTAGGCTGTGGCAGTAGTGGACGTATAATAGAAATTTTATTGAATGATGGTTTTTCAGTTGAAGGATTAGACCTTTCAAGTGAAATGCTTAACATTGCTCAACAAAAGCACCCCGATGTTAAATTTCATCATGCTGATATATGTAAGTGGGATTTCCCTAAAAAATATGATTTTATCTCAGCATGGGATAGTGTTTGGCATGCGCCTTTGGAAGAACAGGCGAAAATACTCAAGAAGTTATGCGATGCTTTAACGCCTAACGGTGTTTTAATTTATACGAGTGGTGCTGTTGATGAACCTGGCGATGGAAGCAATGAATTTCTCGGGCAATTACTGTATCACGCCGCTATCGGCATTCCTGCAATTTTAGAAATTATTAACGAATGTAATTGTATTTGTCGGCATTTAGAAAATGATGATTGGCCAAATCGGCATTTATATTTGGTCATCCAAAAGAAAGATGCCTAACAAGCACATCAAGAACGGACACGCAACAGTTGGTTGCGTTTCGCTGCGTTACACAGTTTAGCCAACTATTACTTAGCCGCTTATGCGGGCGTTATGGATACAAAACCTAATCCGAAGCATCGTTTGACGTATATTACCTAATGTCCGCAATGTGGTAAAAGTGATCCTTAACTCGTCGACCTCAACAGATTAATTTTTTAGTATTAAAATCGATTAGTGCTAATGACTTCTTGGTGCGCTAAGGCGACATTAACAGGCCGATATAGCTTAACGTCCGCTTCAAGGCCTTATAGCCGACATTCATATTCTATTTTTTACGTTAACTCTTATCCTGTAGCAGACGTTAACTGTATTTGAGTCCAAAATAAATTTGTTCGCATTGGATTCATAATCAGAAAAATTTTATCAGCAGGTTTTCTAATGCTGATTTTAGCTACGTAATAGAGGTCAATATCATTTTTTAGGCATTAATAAAGACATACAGACAAAAGCAGTCATTTTGTATGTCTTAATCAACTTGTTGTGGAGCTAGCCCTTAGGTCTAGAAAGATATATTAAGCGTGAATTATTTGAGCTAACTCTTCATTAGATGGTAATTTTTTACTAATAATTTCTCCTGTCAGACTATGGTACGCTAAACCTGTCATTACTTTTTTAAATATGCTTTTCATTACAGGTTGCATTATCAATTGCCCCATAACCCAACCTAGCGGTCCACCTTTGACAACAAAATCCGCTGACATATAGATCTCACTGCTATTTTCATCAATAGGCGTCACTTTCATTTCTGCTTGCATGCTTTTTAGTGGCATTGAATGATTAGAAATATCCATCTTATAGCCTTGCCCTTCTTGGTATTCAATAATCTCTTCTACAAGGCTTGAGCCGTCATTAAAAGTACAGATTCTTTTTGCGCCTAAACCTGAGCTAATTTCATTGGCGCTAGCTGATGATTTAATCGTCATAGCAAACTTTTCAATGTTGTTATAGTCCTCAAGAACCTTCCAAACTTTTTCTGCTGGTACGTTTACCTTTAATGTCTTTTCACAATGATGTGCCATGATATTTACCTTATATCTAATTAATTTCTACAAGCTAGCTAATAAATGATTAGATAGCGGAATGATTGTGCCTGTTGCTCTCTACCCGTTGGGTTGATTGCTTGCTTTTAAACCTTGAATAATTATTTCAATTGATGTGGTTAAATCTTTTTCAAAACCTGGTTTCAATGCCTGAAATTCTTCAAGTTGATAAAGTTTTTTTAGTGCGTCACTTTGTGTGGTTGCTGTCCAAGAATTTGTCGTGGCTGCATAACTTAAGTTCAATAACTTAAAAGCCTTTTCACCTTCAATATCAGGGTAAATTCTCGTGATATCCAATGTGAGGCCATAAAGCAATTTCATCGCCAAACGCTTAAACTCCAGTAACTGTTCAAATGAGCTATTTCTTTCTAAAGAAGTAAAAAGAATAGGCATTAAATCTAGCAGATTGGGCTGTGACAACATCGACTTTACCCAAATATCAGCAAAAGCTTTTGCCGCAACTTCTTGCTTAAGCGTTCGTAACTGCTGACTAAAATCACCTACCCACTGTTCAAATAAGTCGGCAAAAACATTCAAAAAAATTTCATCTTTCGAACTAAAGTAACGATACATGTTGGATTTGGTAAAACCCGCTTCAACAGCAATTGCGTTAAAACTCACTTTATCGTAGCCATTTTTTTTAAAAAGCGTAAAAGCAGCTTGATAAATAGCCTCTTTCCGCTCATTTTTCTTTTCGTCTGTTCTTGCTCGTTGCCAATTCATACATACCAAATAAGTGTCTACCAGTCTCTTATATGCAATGTAAGAGACTGGTGGTCTTTTGTCAATAATAAATATCAACAAAGTGCTCAATATCAGAAGTATGTTTATGGAATTGTGTAAACCTTTAAGGGGAGTGATAATCAAGATGAACAGATAACATTAATCCTTCATTACAATTTGTGGCTTAATAATGAGCTGAATTAAAGATTCTTCAAATAAGAAAATTAGCATTTTATGTAAGGAGCTTTATACCTGTTTTGTTGAAAGAGCTGTCATCTTGACTTTAAGTTCTTATGACCGTTTTGGCGGCGAAGCGGACTATTTATTGTGATAAATTCACATTTTAATTAGGTCGGCTTTGTGGTAGCTAGTGACCTTAGAACAATGAACATTGGTAGTATTGCCATCACAAAAAGCTAACGTCAAAAA
>JALJPA010000216.1 GCA_022969215.1 Colwellia sp.
ATATTTAAGGTGAATAATTGGCGCGAATTAATAATAACTCAGGGCTTTGCTTGGTATAACGAATATCGCAGGTAATACCGCTGAGTCAGAGCCAAAATTTTTTGCAACTCTACGCTATTATGCCTAGTTAGTGTAGTAACACTTTGTCGTTACTATTTAGATTCGCTCATTACATCAGCTAATTTTGGGGGAGGGCTTTGTAAGCTAGCAGTCAAAGCCCTTACTGAAAGGGTAAATGTTTGGCTATAACGCCCAGTATGCATGCTCTAGGCTATCTTCTCGCTCAGGTAAACCGCGTGATAATCGAGGTGAGTGCTGCACCAATACTTCAAAGCTTACACGGTTAGCATATTTGCTGATTTGTGATAACGATGAGTAAGTCATTGCTGGCTGGGAATGTTTACTGGAATCTTGAACATTCATTTTATGATAAACATTTGCGCTTAAGTCATGTAATACAGCGGCAAGGGCAGCATCGCCCGCACCATTGGTATTTTTAATATTATCTGGTCCACCCATATATGGCGCAGTGTGGGTATATATTTTTATCGGATTTTCACAATCCTTTAATAACATTGGTCGTGAAAACTCATAGCGATTAAAATCGGCTATACCACCTGGCAGTAGTGGGTAGTCAGTGACTCTTTTATGTTCGTCATCGACATAACCCGCCATAAATAAACCTTCTGGTCCGGCAGTACAAATAACTAAATCAACCCAGTCTAAACAAGCGTCAGCTGCTTTTAATGGATCATCAATACCTGTTATTGCCTCAGCTTCATCTTCATTCATGGCAAGAATATTGACATGATCTTTGACAAACTTTTGCCAAAACTCAGGCTCTTTTTCAATAAGAAACTTGGTACCTAGCGTTAAAACTACTGGCACACCGGCCTTATTGGCACACTCTACTGCTTTAAGGGTAGCTTGTGTCATGCTATCGCCTTCTTCAGTACGCATTAAATACGAACTAATAACCAAAGCTGCGGCATTACTAATTAAGGATTCATCAATCGATTCTGGTTTGAGCTTATTTATTAAGCCAGCATTAATTGCGAAGGTTCTTTCACCGCTATCATCAATTAAGGTGAAACAACGGCCGATTGGGCCATCTACCGGCTGTAAAAAATTTAAATCTACCCGAGAAGAAGTATTGCTGATAAAGCGATATGCGTAGTCGCCCACTTGAATATTTTCTGACATCACCCCTAACAACACCGATCTGTCATCGGCAAGCACAGAGTAATTATGCATAGTATTGCCGATGGTTCCGCCAGCAAACTCATAGTTGATCAATTCTTCGTTTTTTAAACGTTGGTATAAACGATGCGTAACTTCATCTGGAATTACCTGCGACATACCGCGCTTAAGGGAAAACTCAGTTAAGAACTCATCATCAACTTTGGCTTCAATATCAACAAGAATCTGATCAATGCCCACAATATAACTGCGCGCTAATTTAGGCTCTGAGCTAACTTTATTGGTGAGTGGGGTCTTATTCTCGACAGGAAAATAATGTTTATGTTGACGACGGCCTGGAAATTTCATTGAGATAGTATTCATGAGTTCGGGAAGGGAAATTATAACTTAACAAGCTAACCAACTACCAATAAAAACAGCTAAATTACGATATTACTATCCAGTTAAGCTAATAAGGCGAAGTTTTAAGCATAACTATGGCATAACTATGGAGCAGCTTTGGCTTAGGTTAGATTGTCTGGTTGGGCGGGCTTTTATGCTGGTTAAGGCGGTAAAGCATGAAAGCCCTCTACCACAATCCACTATCGTAAGTTGCCCTACCGTAATATACGCAAAGGCAACTTCTTAGGTTTTATTTCTTCTTTATGACTTATCTATCAGTTTTTATCTGCTCATTATCCGGCAGTTCTTCTGAATTGCATTGCTCGCTTCGATAATAGATTTGTGCTATTCAGTTTGTGCTATCGCAGCTTGCGCTACGGCAAGATCATTTTCAATGGTTGATCCTGAAACACCAACAGCGGCAATTACTTCACCGTTAGCATTGTTAATTGGCAGGCCACCAGCAAAGGTGATTAAGCCGTTATTAGATTGCTCTATTGATATAGCGCGCCACCGGGTTGTGATTTTTCTCCCAGTAAATGACAAGGCTTAGCAAATAAAGCCGACGTTTTTGCTTTTTTCATCGCGATATCTATTGCCCCAAGTAGTGCGCCATCCATACGTTTAAAGTTAATCAAATAACCCGCACTATCAACAATCGCGATGTTAACCATAATATTAAGCTGCTCAGCCTTGTTTATTGCCTTATTTATAACGTATTCGGTTTGTTCTAGTGTCAAAGTATTCATTGTTTGTGTCAGTAGTAAAAAAACAATGTGTATATTGTATTCACTTATGTGAGATATTTATATAATCTTTTGCTAAAGGTACAGCAATATTAAGCGGTTAATAACATTACGGCGTAGTTTGATCACTGCCAGAGCATAGTTTTATCGATTTCACTAACTGAGGAGAACATAAATACGCTAAAATAGGAGCTATTACTTAGTTTCGAGCCCTTTAACTTAATGACCTCTGCCAAAAACGCTGCCAATACCACGGCCACAACGCCAACCAACTTTAAAGAACTTGGCCTTATTTTACCCTTATTAGCTCGATTAACTGAGTTGGAATATCAACAGCCAACGCCTATTCAAGCGCAGGCTATCCCAAGTGTATTAGCGGGACGTGACTTAATTGGTGGGGCAAATACCGGTTCAGGTAAAACTGCTACTTTTGCATTACCACTGTTGCAGCAGTTATCTAAGCAACCAGGTGTAGTAAAAGCATCAGCGAGTAAAGGCACTCATAGCAGTAAGGGTAACTATGTTACGGGACTGATTTTAGTACCTACCCGTGAGCTAGCAAAGCAAGTTGCCGACAGCATTAAATCTTATGCGGTGCACTTTAACGGCGCGATTAAAACTGTCGCTGTTTTTGGTGGTGTTTCAGTTAATACACAAATGCTAGCATTACGTGGCGGCACCGATATTTTAGTGGCAACGCCGGGTCGATTACTCGATTTAATTTCAAGTAATGCCATTAAGCTCGATAGAGTGCAAACCTTAGTGCTTGATGAAGCTGACCGTATGTTAAGCCTAGGCTTTACTGAAGAGCTAGCTGCGTTGTTGGCGTTATTGCCAAAGAAAAAGCAAACCTTATTATTTTCCGCGACCTTTCCTGAGCAAGTACAGACGTTAACCCAAGAGTTGCTTAACAATCCTGTTGAAATACAACTACAAAGTGCTGACAGCAGCACCCTAGTACAGCGCGTTTTTACCGTTAATAAAGGCGAAAAAACAGCGCTGTTAGAGCACTTAATCAAGCAACATAAATGGCGACAAACACTTGTTTTTGTTAATGCCAGAAACCATTGTGAGCATTTAGCTGAAAAACTCGCTAAACGTGATATCACTGCAGAAGTGTTTCATGGTGATAAAGGCCAGGGCGAACGTACTCGTGTACTTGAAGGCTTTAAAGCTGGCGAGATTGACGTGTTAATTGCCACTGATATTGCTGCTCGTGGTTTAGACATAGAAAAACTACCTGTGGTAATCAATTTTAACTTACCAAGAAGTCCATCAGACTACATGCACCGTATTGGCCGAAGTGGTCGTGCTGGTGAAGTGGGCTTAGCAATATCGCTTATCGATTACGAAGATTATCATCATTTCAAAGTCATTGAGAAGAAGAACAAAATTCGCCTTGAACGTGAACAAGTAGAGGGTTTTGAAGTCGATGAAGAGATCACTGCAGAACTTTTAGAAGCAATGAAACCGATGGCAGCACCTGAAGGCTCTGGTAAGAAAAAACGCAAAAAGAAAAAGTCAGTAAATGCCGATATTTGGGCGGGATATACTAAACCTGAATAATGCAGATTAGATTGATTAATTGCGCGATTTAAACGGTATTGAAGCTAATCATCATTAGCTTCAATACCGTTTTTTTATGGCACTTAGTGGTACTGTATGTTTGCTAGCATACCTTAGACACAACACCCTCAATACGAGCCTTCAACACAACACCTTTAACATATCACCTTCGACACGAGCTCTTTGATAGCGAACTTTAGCTTCAATATCTTAGTTGCTACGTCTTTGTTAAGACTTTACGCTGCGATACGTTTATTACGCGCTTCTGCTTTTGCCAACCAAATAAGTGGTGCAATGATAAGTATGGTGCCAAATAACATGGCTATGTCAGGTACTTCATCAAACCAAATAAGACCCACCGCGACAGCACATAACAAACCACTGTATTCAGCGCTGGCAATTTTACTGACTTGACCAGAGCGGTAAGCAACAATGCAAATTCCCGCATAAATTAGAATAAAGCTACTTGATCCAGCCGCCGTGATCATAGGGGCAAAGTCCCAAGGTTTTCCTTCCCAAACAGCCAGTGAAAATGCGACTGGAATACCCACTATATTTGTCATCAGTAATGTTTGAAATACACTTTGTTTCTTGGGTAACTTTCTAATTAATAGGTTGTTAAGCGCCATAGTTATCGCAACAATAAAAGCCGCTATTGCTGCCCAATCAATGTAAGTTGGTCTGATCACCACTAATACACCAATGAAACCTAACACCGCTACAATTATCGCTTGCTTTGATAATTGCTCTTTGAAAATCATCATGGCAAATGGCAGCATTAATAAAGGTGCGGCATAAAAAATAGCGTTTGCGGTTGCTAAGGGCATAGCACTGATGGCAAACACCATAAAAACAGCACCAAGCAACCAAATATGACCACGCAAAATATGCCATTTTAAGCCGGTTAAAAGTGGTGCATTTGTTGCAAAAAAACAGAACGGTAATAAGATGGCAACGGCGCTAATTTGACGAAATAAGACAAATTGATAAATGGCAACATCTTGCGATAAAGTTTTGATTAAGGCATCAGAAAATACCGCAATTAAGTTACCTATTACCAATAAGGCCATAGCGGTTCCGACAGATAATTTTGGCATTGTGATGCTCCTCTTCATAATTCTTAATTCATAGTTAACGGTTAACGAAGTAGATCATATGGCAAAGCTATGTATTATGTATAATGATTAAAATACATTTACTATTAGCTGAGTTAATAATGAAATTACCACCATTACGTGCGTTACAGTGTTTTGAGGCGGTAGCTCGACTTAACAGTTTTTCAAAAGCCGCCGATCAACTTAATGTCACGCAAAGTGCGGTAAGCCATCAAGTTAAAATATTAGAAGAATACTTAGGTGAGCAGATGTTTAGCCGCCACGGTCGCTCGTTTGTTTTGAGCGAAGTGGGTGAGCGATATTTTGAAGAGATCAGCCATTCATTAAGTAATGTCTCTAATGCTAGTCAGCTCATTAGGGAAGGGCAATCAGGTAAAATACGTTTGGCTTTGTATAGCTCAGTTGCGGTTAAGTGGCTTATTCCTCGTTTAGACGATTTACGCCAACAGTACCCTGAAATTGAATTATCGCTGAATATGATGGCAGATGAGCCTAAGTGCAGCGATCAAGTCGCTGATTGCTTTATTACCGTTGCTCCGCCAAAAAATAATTTTGTTGTGGAGTTTTTATATGCAGAGCGTTTGTATCCTGTCTGTGGCAACAAAATATGGCAGAAAATAAAAGATAAACCCTTGCCTGAAGCCATGTGGCAATATCCTCTGTTGTCAGTGCAAAATTTATTTCCAGAAGCAGAGCTTGGTGAAGATTGGCGTCAATGGTGTCGACATGGCGGCTATGAATTACCAAAATCGGTGACAATGAATCATTTTAGCCATATGTTACTCGCTGCGGAAGCAGCACGTTATGACCAAGGTATTACCTTGATGAATCATTATTTGATGTCTGATCAAGACCGACAACAAAACTTTGTACGAATTCCCTTACATGAAGTGCATACCGGCGATAATTTTTACTTTGTCTATAAAAAGTCACGAGCCAAACAAACCGATATTGTTAAGTTGGGTCGTTGGTTAAAGCAGCAATGTTTCGAGTAAAAATAAAATATGCACTTGTGAAAGTCGAGAGTGAGTAGTTATCGAGTAACTATTAGCACAAGAATCAGAATCTAAAGCATAAAAAATCCGATGTTGAATAAACATCGGATTTTCTTATTTAGGCACTATTGTTTAGACCGTTTTGTTTAGACATCAGTATTTAAACAAGAATGTTTAAATGCCTTTTTATACAATACTGCGATCTTCGCGTTTGGCTTCAGCCAGGTCTTTAAAAAAAGCTCTGATTATGATGAACAGCACTACCGCTGAAATTACTGGCCATATCAAAATATATAGAGATAACATAATGGTGTCTTCCTAGTTCTTAGTTATAGTTTAAGTTTAAGCTTAAATTTTAGCTATAGTTTTCAAGATTAGTTATCAAAGTGTTGAATGCGTTCGTGGATCAGCGCAAAGTCAAAGCGTTCTTTATTGGTTAAGCTAATTGCAGTACAAATCATAGTGCTTGCTCCATAGGCAATTAGTGAACCGAGCAATACTGTGTAGTCACGTAAAAAGTTTTGGAAATAGTAAGCGCATATCACACCGACTATTGTACCAATGATAAGCGCCACTTTGCGATTGGAAAAACCATAACACATCAAACCAATAACGGTACCGCCACCGACCGCAGCAATGACTTCCATGCTAGCAGCCCAAATACCTACCAGTGCTATCAATTCAAAACGCACCAAACAAAATAACGTTAAGCCACCGAGTACAGCACTTAAAAAAGCACGATTAGTGACTCTATCCCAGTAACAGCTGGCGATAACAGGAAAGACCAAGGCGCCCCATAAGGCACCGACAAAGACTAGCATGACCAGAATGTCGAGTGAAAAACTGGCGAGGATTAACCCTAGAGCTGTGGCGATAACCATAGTTATACGGCCCAGTAGTAGCATTTTCTTATTATCAATTTTACCTTTGGCTAAATTCTTTGCATAGATGTCAGTCATAACAATGGCTGAAAGGGCAGAGAGATCTGAGTCGGCTGTTGAGGATAATGAGCCAATAACTAAGATAAACAACATGCCGATAGCAAAAGGCGGTAGGTAAGTTGAAGCGACTTGTGGAATGAGGTTGTTCAGATCGCCATCATGGGGTGTCATGCCCATAAACAGTGCCATCATACCGAGCATACCCAAACCTATGACGATAGAGCCATAACCTAGCGTAGCGGTAATAAATGAAGATTTAATGAGGTCTTGGCGTACGGCAAAAATTCGTTGGGCAATAGTTTGATTACCGATACCGTAAGCAAGCACGGCGACAAAGAATGGCGCACCTTGTTCTAAAATAGCTTTAGTGGAGAAAAAGTTTGCCTGCTCCGCTGTGATTATATTGAAGCCTTGTGATAGTGCCTCTGAGCCGCCCATGTTGAAATAAATCCATGGGATTAGCACAATAGCGACGAGCATCATGGCGACAACTTGGGCGAAGTCGGTGAGGATAGATGCTCTAAAGCCTGACCATAAGGTATAAGATAAAACGCCAACACCGGCGATTAATACGCCGGTTTGGAAAGACAGTGGCGTGAGTACAGACACTAAAGCGCCCGCCGCGGTG
>JALJPA010000217.1 GCA_022969215.1 Colwellia sp.
ATATAACCTTAACGCTTCTTGGTTAGTCCAGCCAAAACCACCGTCTTGTGTTGAGGCAATAAGATACAATACCAATAAGGCACGCATACCGTAATAACCGAAACGCTCCCACATTTCAGTACCAAATAAAAGGAATAGTCCTTTCGGGTGGCCAAACAGCGTCCCCGCATTAGGTGTAGTCATATCATGATCCTAGATTTTATCTTTATAATTATGTGCGTTAGTTTTAACTGTGCTTTTTACTGTAACAATTTTCAATTGCTTTTTTCAGTAAAGGGAGAGTTATACCTTTGTGAACTAATAAAGGCAAGTTTTGTTATAAAAGATTGTATACAATACTTTTGTAGCCGTAGAGAAATGTTTCCTAGTGTTTATTCGCTAAATAACAAGCAAAAGCAAATTTTGCTTGGCGACGTACTTGCTTAACATATTGTTTGCATGGTCATATACTGGTAAACTTCTGCGTCACTAATTTTAGTGGTTAAGCTCAGGCTCTGGAATTTATTCAGGGATGGATTGAAGCCCTCAGTTTACATATATTACAGCACATGCTTTATAGGAATATTTGCGCAATATGATTACCTCCATAAAACAGTTTGTTAAAAACCACCATAAAAATACCCAGAGTATTGTTCTTACAACATTACTGGCTTTTTCTTTTGCTACCTACTCATCACAAAGCTTTTCCGCTGATATATCGCCACAGCAGCTTGAACAATTTAAAAAACTACCACCATCACAGCAAGAAGCGCTAGCTAAAAGCATGGGTGTAGACCTAAATAGTATTAAGGGGCAGTTATCTGCTAGCGGCTCTGGCGAACTAACAAAAAATACTGAAACCTTCCCGCGCGGTACTCAATTTGATGCCGAAGGAAATCCTATTACAGAGGAAGAGTTGGAAGAGTTAAAGGAATTAGAAGAAAGTGACGAACTTAAGCCGTTTGGTTATGAAGTGTTTGCTAATGCCCCACAAACTTTTGCCCCTATGATGGATATTGCTATCCCAGCAGAATATATTATTGGTCCAGGGGATAAAGTCTCTATACAAGTCTTTGGTAAGGAAAAAGATGAGCTAGAACTAAAGGTGAATCGTGAAGGACAAATAATTTTTCCATCACATGGCCCTTTTACTGTTTCAGGCTTAACTTTTGATGAAATGAAGCGTTTGTTAACTGCACGTATTAAAGAAAAAGTAATCGGTGTTGATGTTGTTGTTGGTATGGCTTCTCTGCGTTCTATGCGTATTTTTGTGCTTGGTGATGCATTTAAACCAGGACCTTATACCTTAAGTTCCTTATCAAGCATTACCCATGCAATTTTTGCTGCGGGTGGTATTAGTGATATTGGTAGTTTGCGTAATATCCAACTTAAACGTGCCGGTAAATTAATTACTACCTTAGATTTGTATGATCTATTAATAAAGGGTGACTCAAGCTCTGATGTTTTATTGCAATCGGGTGATGTGGTTTTTATTGCCCCTAAAGGTCATACCATTAGCATTGAAGGTGAAGTACGACGCCCTGCTATTTATGAACTAAGTGAAAGCTCAACCTTTAATGATGTTTTGACCATGTCAGGTGGTTTATTACCAACGGCATTTTCCAAAACAACACGAGTCGAACGGTATAACCAAGATGCCTTACGCACGGTCGTTAATATTGATTTAACTAAAAGCAGTGATCTAGCTAAAAAAGTCCACGCAGGTGATGCGGTTTACGTGATGAAAGCAGCTGAAATGTTTGAGCAATCGGTTACCATTATTGGTGCGGTTACTCGCCCAGGTAAGTATCAATGGCAAACCGGCCAGCGTATTACTGATATCTTGCCAAATATCGATTCTCATTTATTACACTCGGCCGATTTGAATTATTCTATTGTTGTTCGTGAAGTCGACATTGCTCGTAACATTGAAATTCACCAGTTTGATTTAACTAAAGCCATTTCAGCGCCAAATTCAAAACATAATTTGCTCTTACAAGGCAATGATAAAATATTGATTTTTGCCAATATTGTTAAATTAATTGATAGCAAAATTAATTTAGATGCTTTGGCTTTCACTCAAGATAATCTCGCCAAAAAAGAGCAGCAGCTGGCGAAAGATAAATATAAGCAAAAGCAATTCTGGTTAAAATATGGCGATGAAGAGCAAATAGCTCAACTTGATAGCGAGCAAATCGCGGCGGCTGAGCGTATTGAAAAATCAATTGCGCAATTTAGTGGTGGCGAAATTGAAGAGGAATTTGACCTTAAAGAGTTAACCCTGTTCTCACGTCAACGACTATTGATGCCTATTATTGAACAGCTAAAACGTCAAGGTAAGTCGGGTCAGCCAATACAATTAATAGAAGCCGACGGTGAAGTGAAATTCCCTGGGATTTACCCACTAGCTAAAAATTCTCGCGTTGCTGATTTAGTTGCTGCTGCTGGCGGCTTAACCGAGTCTGCCTATGTGGTACGTGCGGAAGTGACTCGTAATCAAATCGTTAATCATATGGCACAGCAAACCTCTATTACCTTAAACCTTGGGGCCGCACTTGCTGGTGAAGAAAAAGATAATGTTTTATTAAGCTCGAAAGATAGACTGAATATTCATAAAATCCCCGCGTGGAGTGAAAATAACGTGGTAGAGCTGAGAGGTGAGTTTGTTTTTCCGGGTAAATATACCGTACGTCGTGGCGAAAGTTTAGCTGACTTAATTGTCAAGGCCGGTGGTTTTACTCCGTTTGCTCATCAAGAAGGCTCTGTGTTTACTCGTGTGCAGTTACGTGAAATTGAAGAACAAAATTTACTGAAGTTGACCGCTGATTTACGGATAGAAATGGCGTCTAAGTCAATGACGGATCAAAATTATTCACAAGATTATGCCGATGTACAACAAATGTTAGCGGATATGGCTAATGTGCAACCGGTAGGACGTTTAGTACTTGATTTACCAAAGATTATTGATGATAAATATTATGATGTTTTACTGGAAGGTGGTGATGTGCTTTATGTACCCACCAAGAAAAACTCTATTAACGTCGTAGGGCAAGTACAGGTAACCTCATCGCATATGTACGATGTGAATTTATCGGCAGAAGATTACCTCGCGCAAAGTGGCGGTAGTAAAAAACGTGCTGATGGAGATCGAATCTATATTATTTCTGCTAACGGCAGTATTAAAATGATGGATAGTGGCAATTGGTTTACCAGTGATGCCGGTGACAACTTAAAACCTGGAGATACCATAGTTGTACCTCTTGATGCGGAATACATGGATAACTTAGCCTTGTGGACAAGTGTCACTGGTATTATCTATAATTCTGCCGTGGCAATCGCCGCTATCAGTGGTATTGGGAAGTAGGGTATAAGTCAGTTTATACCATTAGCTATTCGTAAATTAACAGTACAATAAATTAGAAAAAAATGGACCTAGTATGTTGCACTCATTAAAAAACGTAAATTTAGGTATAATTGGCCTAGGTTATGTCGGCTTACCGTTAGCAGTAGAGTTTGGTAAACAATACCCAACTTTGGGTTTTGATATTAATAGCAAACGGATCGAAGAATTAAAGCAAGGCCATGATTTTACTTTAGAAGTCTCAACTGAAGAATTAGCCGACTCAGCCCATATTTCATACTCTGCTAATGTTGATGATTTGAAAAACTGCAATGTTTATATTGTCACTGTGCCAACACCTATTGATAAGCACAAGCAACCTGATTTAACGCCGCTAGTCAAAGCAAGTGCTATGCTAGCGAAAGTGATTAATAAGGGCGATATCGTCATTTATGAATCCACCGTTTACCCAGGCGCTACCGAAGAAGTGTGTTTACCTGAGATTGAACGTAACTGTCAGCTGGTTTTTAACCAAGATTTTTATGCTGGTTATAGTCCTGAGCGTATTAACCCAGGTGATAAAGAGCATAGAGTTACCAATATTTTAAAAGTGACTTCTGGTTCTACGCCTGAAATCGCTGATTTTATTGATGACCTTTATAAATCAATTATTACTGCAGGCACATACAAAGCGTCAAGTATCCAAGTCGCTGAGGCGGCGAAAGTGATTGAAAATACTCAGCGAGATCTCAATATTGCTTTGATTAATGAATTAGCGGTTATTTTTAATAAACTCAATATTGATACCGAAGAAGTATTAAAAGCTGCTGGAACTAAGTGGAATTTCTTACCCTTTAGACCAGGTCTTGTCGGCGGTCACTGTATTGGTGTTGATCCCTATTACTTAACCCATAAAGCCCAAGCGATTGGCTATAATCCGGAAGTGATTTTAGCGGGTCGTCGTATTAATGACTCCATGGGTGAATATGTGGTCTCGCAGTTAGTAAAAACCATGCTAAAGAGGAAGTTACCCGTTAATGGCGCTAATGTCTTAGTAATGGGGTTAACTTTTAAAGAGAATTGCCCTGATGTTCGTAATACTAGAATTGTTGATATCATCGCTGAACTTGGCGAATTTGATGTCAATGTCGATGTTTATGATCCTTGGGTCAACCCTGAAGAAGCAAAACATGAATATAATATTGATTTAATTTCAGCGCCTAAACAAGGTCATTATGATGCGGTAATTTTTGCAGTAGCTCATCATCAATTTAAAGCTTTATCGGCTGATGAAATAAAAGCCATGATGAAAGAAGAGCATGTGATTTACGATCTAAAATATATGCTAGATAAAGAGTTAGCGGATATTCGCTTATAATATTTTTTAACTGGCATTAAACTTATATATGACATAAGCCTTCCTTAGCAGATCCTTCAGCGAAGGAGGGCTTTTTAAAAAGGACTATTTAATAAATGAATAAGTTTCAAACCATTAAGCAAGAGCTTATCAAAGCACCTAAAACTTGGCTTATCACTGGCTGTGCTGGATTTATTGGCTCAAATCTTTTAGAAACACTACTGTTATTAAACCAAAAGGTAGTGGGCTTAGATAACTTCGCCACCGGTCACCAGCACAATTTAGATGAAGTGCAAACTCAAGTATCTGCAGAGCAGTGGCAAAACTTTCATTTTGTTAAAGGTGATATTAGAGAGCTTGACGATTGTAATAAAGCCATCAATCATTATGATGAGGGTGTTGACTATATTCTCCATCAAGCAGCCCTTGGTTCTGTGCCAAGATCTATTGCCGATCCTTTACTAACCAACTCAGCAAACATTACCGGCTTTTTAACCATGTTAACCGCAGCTAAAGAAAGCCAAGTAAAAAGTTTTGTTTATGCTGCTTCCAGCTCTACTTATGGTGACCACCCCGCATTACCTAAAGTTGAAGATGTTATTGGTAAACCGTTATCTCCTTATGCGGTAACTAAATATGTTAATGAGCTTTATGCCGATGTTTTTCATAAAACCTATGGCTTAAACTGTACAGGTTTACGCTATTTTAATGTTTTTGGAAAAAGGCAAGACCCTGATGGCGCTTATGCTGCGGTAATCCCTAAGTGGACAGCCGCTATGATAGCGAATGAAGAAGTATTGATTAATGGCGATGGTGAAACTAGCCGTGATTTCTGTTTTATTGAGAATGTCGTGCAAGCTAATATTTTAGCAGCGACAGCAAATGATGCCGGTAAAAACCAAGTGTACAATGTTGCCTTAGGTGATAAAACAAGCCTCAACACTTTATTTGCTAGTTTAAAAATCGCTTTACAAGCGAATGGCATCGACTATCTACAATCACCAACTTATCAAGATTTTAGAGCCGGAGATGTTAGGCATTCACAAGCGGATATATCGAAAGCAAAATCGTTGCTGGGCTTTGAGCCAGAATTTAAAATTCAACAAGGTATAGATAAAGCCATGCCTTGGTATATTAATTTCTTGAGTTAATAACTAGCAAGAAGCAAAGTTAATAAAACATTTCATAGCACGACTAATAACGCGCTAATGAGAAAATTTAATAAGCAGTACCTATTTGAGGTGCTGCTTTTTTTATTCTTACTGGAAAATTAGTGCTGTAATATAACTGTCACATAACTGACTTATACTTTGCCCAGTTAATTTATCATCTTCTCAATATTAGATAAGCTAGTTTTTAGTTTATTGATAATAAGGTTAATTTAAGTGGCAGTTCTTATTAGTTCAACCCGAAGCCGTAGCATCAAAAATTCATTGGCAAAATGGCTAATAACCTTTGGTGGTATTAGTGTTTTGTTTACCCTAGTGTTGATTTTTTTATATTTGTTATACGTGGTCAAGCCTATTTTTGAGTCGGCTAAAATTGAATCAAAAGTTAATATTAGTCTTCAGTTAAAAGCGAATGAAAAAATATTAGCGACAGGTGTAGATGAGTTACAAGAATTGGTTTATGAAATTACCGATGCAGGTAATATTGATTTCTATCATTTAAAGGCCAGCGACCCGCTAGCAAAAAAACAGTTTGCTGTTGGAGAACATTCCTTTTCTACGCATTTGCTTGCCGGTGATGACTTTAAGCAAGAGCGTGTTGTCAGAATAGCTAACTCATTTACCGCCAATAAATTACTCCATACCGCCAGTGGTAAAACATTATTAGTTCAGCCTAGTTTTTATGCTGAATATAGTAATGATATTCGTAAAATAATCCCGCAAGTAAACTACCCATTAGGCCAAGGTTCATTAGTTATTGATGAACAGCAAATACCGCTGTCGCAATTAGCCTTTGCCATGGATGAAGAACAAATTGTTTTTGTTGCTTTTACTCAAGATAAGCGCTTAATAAAAACCAATTTTATTGCTGATGATGAGTTTGGATCTTCTAGTAATGGCGATGACGTTGAATATGAAACGAATTATCAACTCATTGATTATCCAGTTGATGTTGTTGATGAAATAAAGGTAACCCCTGATTTAAGTTTAGCTTTTGTTCGTAGTGGCTCAACAGTGCGTGTTTATTCGTTAACAGACGAGGAAGAGGTTAGCCTTAAAGCAACTATTACCCCGATACTTAACGATAATACTTATCTTACTGCCATGGCACTACTTTCGGGTAGCAGCTCCGTATTATTGGGGGATAGTAGTGGTCGAGTTAGTCAATGGTTTGAAGTAGCAACAGATTCAGGTCGCCAATTTAAGCAAATTAGAACTTTTGATGCTAATCATGAAAATACGAACCAAACATCAAGCGCGATAACCGCTATTTACACCGAGCAGTTCCGCAAAAGTTTTTATACTATGACGACAAGTGGCATGGTCAATGTTTTTTATACCACGAGTTCGGCACATTTATGGCAAGGACAGTTAACCTCGAGCCAGCCTGCCGCCTTTGCCATAGCACCGCGAGCAAATGGCTTGATAATTATTGGTAATGATCCACTCGATGCCAATAAAAGAAATTTACAAACTTTCAGTGTTCATAACGAGCACCCAGAAGTTACTTGGCAAGCGTTATGGCAAGAAGTTTGGTATGAAGGTTATCCAGAGCCTGATTATATTTGGCAATCTAGCTCTGGCTCTGATGATTTTGAAGCTAAATTTTCTTTAGTGCCGATTTCTTTTGGCACCATTAAAGCGGCTTT
>JALJPA010000218.1 GCA_022969215.1 Colwellia sp.
AGTACTTCTTTAATGTTAGGGCGACCTTGGAATGTATAGCCTTTAGGGAAGTATTCACGGGCGATTTCTTTCATAGGTAAGAAACCGTGGCGATCAGCGCCGTAGTCAACAAAAGCCGCTTCTAATGAAGGCTCAATACGGGTGATTTTTGCTTTATAAATATTGGATTTTTTTTGTTCGTGACCAGGGCTTTCAATATCTAAATCGTAAAGTTTTTGGCCATCTACTAGTGCTACGCGCAATTCTTCTGATTGGGTAGCGTTAATTAACATACGTTTCATAGTTTGTCGGACTCATTTTTAGTCACAACACACCATTTGCTTGAGACACAAAGCAATCTGTTTTTCTGCTAACAGCAGTTTGTCAACCTCACGGTTGTCACGGTTAACTTGTCATTAAACCAAGTTAAGCTGTTATAAATTCTGATTGTTTTTATATCATCGCCTTAACGTTAGCTAGGCAATGCTAATTTATTTCTTTATGTGCTCAGCGTGTGTGCTGTGCAAAATACCAGCTTAATAGCTCCGGTATTATTTTATAATAATTGCTTTATGGTGCTGGGCTGATAACAAATTAAAATCAAGATGTTAAAACTGTTTATGCTTTTTTGACAATCTACAACGGGTAAGTTACCAATTTGGTCGCTTACTGTGTCAATTAATACAATAGGCCGTACTATCAATATGTCGTATCTTTATTTAGTTAACGCTAATTTGTTGCAGTTAACAAAATATAATTTCGCATAAAAATGTGGCCGCAATTTGCCTCTTACGTCTCTCTTTAAAGCTTCTAAGGTTAAAATCGTTACGTTGATTAGCCTGTGTTAATTTTTTCATAAGGCTAGTTAATACGGTGTTAGCGTTAAATATCAACTAATAACCCTTTTATTATCCCACTATCTTTACTTATTAGCTAATAATAAAGGAAGTTAATTACATTATTCGCTAAATAAAATGTGTTAAACTGCCGTTATGAAAGAATTAAACACTCAAAAAGCTAATCACGTGCATAAAAATAAATCAAACCATCAACAACGTCCTGTTGTAAAAAAGACGCAGCATGCCAACAAACCTGTTGTAAACAAGATAAAGCATTCAAATAAGCCCGCTGTAAAAAAGACGCAGCAAGCAAAGAAACCTGTGGTAAAAAAGATCCAGCATGAAAGCAAAACTGTTGGAAATACTGCGGAAGTTAAAAGTGCAGAAGAAGTAGAAAGGCCTAAGGTGCGTTATATCACTATAGATAGTGAAGATGCAGGGCAACGTATCGACAATTTTCTATTAAGAACCCTTAAAGGTGTTCCTAAAAGCCATCTTTATCGCCTTATGCGTAAAGGTGAAATCAGGGTTAATAAAAAACGAATTAAACCGGTTTATAAGTTAGCCATTAATGATGAAGTACGTATTGCTCCCATTAGAGTTTCTGAACAAAAAGATGCTGTTTCTACGGGATTAAGTATTGTTGCTAATTTAGAAAAGCAAATACTGTTTGAAGATGACCGATTAATTGTTATTAATAAACCTTCCGGTATGGCAGTACACGGCGGTAGTGGTTTGAGTTTTGGCTTAATTGAAGCATTACGTGCGTTAAGACCAGAAGCGCGGATGTTAGAATTGGTACACAGATTAGACAGAGATACATCAGGTTGTTTACTTGTCGCTAAAAAACGCTCGGCCTTACGCAGTTTACATGAACAGTTTCGTGATAAAAACGTGCAGAAGTTTTATCACGCCTTAGTTAAAGGCCATTGGCCTACTAAACTGACTCGAGTGACTGCAGCACTAAAGAAAAATGATTTGAAATCGGGTGAACGTGTTGTCGTTGTCGACAACCAAAATGGTAAAGAGTCTGAAACACGCTTTAGGGTGTTAGAGCGTTATCGAGGTGCAACCTTAGTTAGGGCATTTCCTGTCACAGGAAGAACACATCAAATCCGCGTTCATTGTCAAACGAGTGGTCATTGCATAGCCATGGATGCTAAGTATGGCCACGAAGACTTTGATGAACAAATGAAGAGTAAAGGCTTAAAGCGATTATTCTTACATGCGGCGAGTATTGAATTTACTCACCCTGTAACGGAGCAACGCATGAAAATTGAAGCGCCATTAGAGGCAAGTTTAGAGCGATTGTTATCTAAACTGGTAAAAGAATAAACGCTATGCCTGACCTTATACCTGAATATAAGCCTAAATATAAATTAGTTATCTTTGATTGGGATGGCACCTTGATGGACTCGGTTGCTCGTATTGTTTCGGCAATGCAAGCCGCTGCACATCATTGTCAATTAGACATGCCAACAGCAATGCAAGTAAAAGAGATCATTGGCTTAAGTTTACCTATCGCACTGGATATTCTGTTTCCGCATAGCTCCCAATCGCAATTGACCGCGATGCTCAGTCAATATAAATATCAATATGTCGAGGGTGATAATCCGCCAGCCCCTTTATTTGATAATGCACTGTCACTGCTAACTGCGCTTAAGGATAATAATACACTGCTTGCGGTAGCAACAGGTAAAGGGCGACAAGGTTTACAACGGGTTTTTGGTGAAAGTCAAACTGAGCACTTCTTCCATGCCTCACGCTGTGCCGATGAAGCGCGGTCAAAACCTGATCCGCAAATGGTCATAAGTCTCTTGACAGAACTGAACATTTTACCCGAGCAGGCTGTTATGATTGGTGATACTAGTTATGATATGCAAATGGCGCAAGCAGCGGGAGTTGATAGGATTGGTATCACTTTAGGAGTGCATGATAGAGAGGTATTAAACCGTTATCAACCAAAAGCCATTGTTGACTCTTTGGCAGAGTTGCAGCAGTTATTACTGCCTGCTTAGGGGCCACTAACGCTTTATGATTTTTTGCACGAGTATCTGCTATGACACTTAATATAAAGGCAGTCCCTAAGGGGACGGCCTTTATCATTACTATACTCTATTAATGAATCTTGTTTTGCTCGGCCAATACATCGATACCCTGTTGTTTTAATAAGGCAACTAGCTTAATTAAGGGTAAACCTATTAAAGTATTTGGATCATCACCTTCAAGTCGACTAAATAAACATATTCCTAAACCCTCACTTTTAAAGCTACCAGCGCAGTTATAAGGTTGCTCGGCTTGAAGGTAATTAGTGATTTCCTCTAGGCTTAATGGTTTAAAATGCACGATAAAGGGCTCGACTAAAGCCGCCACAGTATCTTTTTTACTGTCATAGACACAAAGCCCCGTATAAAAGGTAATACTTTTACCGCTAAATTTAGTTAATTGTATAACCGCATTGTCAAAGTTATGGGGTTTGCCAATAATTTCTCCTTCACATACCGCTACCTGGTCTGAACCAATAATTAAAGCACTTGGGTACTGTGCGGTAACCGCTTTTGCCTTTTCAATGGCAAGGCGCTCAACTAAAGCCTGTGGTGATTCACCTTGCTGAGCACTTTCATCAATATTAGGCTTTGCGCAGTTAAACGGTAATTTCAGTTTTTCTAAAATGGTTTTACGAAATACAGAGGTAGAGCCTAGCACTAAGGTTTTCATATTGAGCCTTTAAAATGAGAATGATGAGTTGAGTAGGTAAAGTTAACGCAATTGTTTATTTAAATGACAAACGTTGTCTAAATAAACAATTATTAAGCAATTATTACTATTATTGGAGCTATCTTGAGCTTTTAAACAAAATAGTGCAATTTTCTTTTGACACTTGCCTATAGGGACTATAATATGCGCGCCTTATGCAGAATCTTAAACTTCCAATAACAATTAGCCCATCCCGTAGTGCACAGCGCAGACTTGTGTGTGAAGGTGCGTTTAAATTGTCAGATATGACTCGATTACTTGCTGAATGCGAAAGCCGAAGCGATGAAGTCAAAGTTAGTGTTAAGTTTGATGTCGATGAACGTGGTTTGACAGTAATGTCAGGTACGAGCTCGACATTAGTTGCATTAACTTGTCAGCGGTGTAACGAAAATTTTGACCATAAACTTAAAGTAGAGTTTACTTTTAGTCCGGCCAAAAATGAGGAAGCCGCTGAAAAAATTCCGTCATATTATGACGTAGTAGAATTAGATGAAAATGGTGAAGTAAACTTACGCGAATTAATAGAAGAAGAGTTCATGCTTATTCTTCCATTAATTCCACGGCATAAAATTCGAGACTGTCCAGCAGATGCTGATTCAGTTTGGGGTGAATTGCCAGAAGAGCTTGAGAAGCCAAATCCATTTGATGTATTAAAACAATTCAAGTAGTTAATAAGCATACAGCCCTTTAACTAATAACCGATTTAGGAGAAACTCATGGCAGTTCAAAAAAGCAAAAAGTCTCGTTCAAGACGTGGCATGCGCCGTTCACATGATGCAGTTACACCAGAAAACTTATCAGTAGATCCAGTATCAGGTGAAACGCATCGTCGTCACCATATAACGGCTGATGGCTTTTACAAAGGCGTTAAAGTAATCGCTGTTTAAGCGATTACTTTGTTATAGTAAAATAGTTTAGGCTTCGCGCTTGAGCTTATATACTAATCTAACCATCGCGTTAGATGTTATGGGGGGCGACCAAGGCCCCTTTATAACAATTTCTTCAGCAATAATGGCGATAAAGCAACAGCCTAAATTGCACCTCATTCTTTGTGGTGATGAACTCATCATTACAGAAACACTTGCTCGTCTTCATATTTCTAAAGAAAAATTAACTACTCATAAACAATTAAGTATTTTCGCTACTTCACAAGTCGTCTCTATGACCGATAAACCTATTGTGGCTTTGCGTACTAAAAAAGATTCATCAATGCGTAAAGCGCTTGATCTCGTTCATGAAGGGCGTGCACAAGCTTGTGTTAGTGCTGGTAATACCGGTGCACTATTTTCAATGGCACACTTTGTCTTAAAGAACTTACCCGGGGTCGAACGCCCAGCACTTATTTCATCTCTACCTACCCATGATAAAGATAAACATGTCTTTATGCTTGATTTAGGCGCCAATGTCTTTTGTGACTCTCATGTATTATACCAATTTGGTGTTATGGGCTCAGTAATGGCCGAGCAAGTCGATGGCATTACTAAACCGCGCATTGCTTTACTCAACATGGGTGAAGAAGCCATTAAGGGCAGCGATCATATAAAACTTGCCGCACTTGAATTAAAAGAAAATGAAGATATTAACTACGTCGGTTTTATAGAAGGTTGTGATATCTTTTCTAATAAAGCCGATGTCATTGTCTGTGATGGTTTTGTTGGTAATGTCGCTTTAAAGACCTGTGAAGGTGTCGCTCGCTTAGTTTATGAAAAGTCAAAAACGGCCTTTAATGCGAGTTTAGTAGCTAAATTGTTTGGTTCCTTGTTAAAACCTAGCTTTAAAAAGTTGTTTAAAACCATGAACCCCGACCAGTACAATGGCGCAAGTTTGATAGGATTACGTGGTATTGTCGTTAAGAGTCATGGTAATGCCAATATAGGTGCTTTTTTAGCCGCAATTATGGAAGCGGTTAAAGAAGTTGAAAGGCAAGTACCTGAAAAAATCAAAAACTCTTTAGAACACGGTTTTTCTGCTCGATAATTATTCAAACCTGATTCAGTATCGCGATAAGTAACAAAATCGACAGCATTAACTTCAATAAAATAATCAATAATCGTATTTACTAAATAGAACTTAAATAGAGTATCAATATGCACAATAAAGTAGCATTCGTATTTCCAGGGCAGGGCTCTCAAACTGTTGCCATGCTCAGTGACTTTGCAGAAAATAGTATTGTACAAGCAACCTTTACCGAAGCTTCTAAAGCTTTGGGTTATGACTTGTGGCAATTAGTTGCTCAAGGTCCAGCAGAAAAACTCAACCAGACCAATTTTACCCAACCAGCATTGTTAACTGCTAGTGTTGCCTTGTGGCGCGTTTGGCAAGCCGAGTCTGATGTGACTCCCGATGTTATGGCAGGTCACAGTTTAGGTGAATATTCTGCCTTAGTTTGTGCCGGTGTTTTTTCTTTAAGTGAAGCGGTAGTACTGGTTGAAAAACGTGGTGAATTTATGCAAACCTGTGTACCTGCAGGTGTTGGCGCTATGGCTGCGGTTATTGGCTTAAGCGACGATGAGACTATTAAAGCCTGTGCCGCGGCAAAAGAAACACAAGTGGTTTCTGCGGTGAATTTTAATTCTCCAGGCCAAGTGGTTATCGCCGGTCATAAAGAAGCAGTAGAACGTGCTGGAGTACTTTGTAAAGAAGCAGGCGCCAAACGCGTTTTACCGCTACCAGTAAGTGTGCCCTCGCACTGTGCTTTAATGGCTGATGCTGCCACTAAGTTGGCAGTTGAACTAGATAAAGTGACCTTTAACTTGCCAGTCATCAATGTGGTCAATAATGTTGATGTTGCTAAAGAAACAGCAAGCGCAGCAATTAAAGCCGCCTTGGTTAAGCAACTCTATTCACCTGTTCGTTGGAGCGAAACTATCAGCCAACTTACCAGTGAAGGTATAGATAAAGTTGTTGAAGTGGGTCCAGGTAAAGTATTACAAGGCTTAAACAAACGTATTAACAAATCATTAAAAAGTGTTAGCTTCAACACTAACGATACTTTGCAACAAGCAAAAGATCTTATTAATAGTTAAGTAAAACAATCGATAATTTTAAATGATTGCTAAGTTATTGTTAAATAGCTGACAGAAACTAGCAAAATATTATTAATGTATATAACACGTTTCTTGTTCTGCAAGTTCGCGTGATAAAATAAAAACAGTAGGTATAAATATGTTTTCATTAGAAGGTAAAGTCGCTTTAGTAACTGGCGCGAGCCGTGGTATTGGTAAAGCGATAGCAACACAATTACAAGCACTTGGTGCAACGGTAATTGGTACAGCGACATCAGAAAATGGCGCAAAGAACATTGCCGAATACTTAACGGAAAATAATGGCAGTGGTATGGGCTTAGTGCTTAACGTGACCAGTGATGATTCGATCAGCGAAATGTTCGCTGCTATTAAAGAAGCACATGGTTCTATTGATATTTTGGTCAATAATGCAGGTATTACCCGTGATAACTTGTTTATGCGTATGAAAAATGACGAGTGGCAAGATATCATTGATACTAACTTAACGTCGGTATTTAAAGTAAGTAAAGCGGCTATTCGTCCTATGATGAAGAAACGCACTGGCCGTATCATCAATATAGGCTCTGTTGTCGGCACTATGGGGAATGCAGGTCAAGTAAACTATGCTGCAGCTAAAGCGGGTTTATTAGGCTTTACTAAAGCCTTGGCACGTGAAGTCGCTTCTCGTGGTATTACTGTTAATACAGTTGCACCAGGCTTTATTGATACTGATATGACAAAAACACTGACTGACGAGCAAAAAGAGGGGATTTTCTCTCAAGTACCTGCAAATCGCTTAGGTAAGCCAGAAGAAATTGCCAGCACAGTGGCGTTTTTAGCCTCTGATGCGGCTGCTTACGTGACGGGTGAAACTATTCACGTCAATGGTGGCA
>JALJPA010000219.1 GCA_022969215.1 Colwellia sp.
GGCAAACATGCTTTTTATCAATATTTACACCAAAGTAATAATATTGTGCCAGCAGACTTTATTGGCTCGGTAAAAAGTGTCACGCCAGTTAAAGGTCATCATGAAACCCTTATGGCCAATTTTTTTGCGCAAACACAAGCGTTAATGAAAGGAGTGAATGAAACACAAGTACGAGCAGATTTAAAAGCAAAAGGGCGAACTGCGGATTATATTGATAAAGTTGCTCCACATAAGGTCCATAAAGGCAACAGGCCTACCAACACTATTTTAATGAAGCAAATATCACCAAAGAGTTTAGGTAGTTTAATTGCCCTTTATGAGCATAAAATATTTGTTCAGGGCATCATTTTACAAATCTGCTCATTTGATCAATGGGGCGTAGAGTTAGGGAAAGGTTTGGCCAATAAAATTCAGCAAGAATTAATGACGCAAAATATTAACGTTGAACATGATTGTTCAACTCAGGGGTTAATTGAGTTTTATATGAATGAAGCGTAATTCAATATTTTAAAGCCACTTGTACAATGACATAAACTCACATTCAGCTGATATTTTATATCGTAATTAAGGTCTGTTTTTGGGCATGATTACTTTTAGCGCTACCTCGCTAAGGGGGCGAAAGCGCCATAGGGAAATACTGCTAATGTCAGCTATCACTGAAGATGGTTGACATAAAAGTGGAGGTAATTGTTCCAATAATTTAGTCCGTAATGTGCGCATTGGAGACGTTAGCAAGCTGTTAATACTAAGGTCAGCTTTATGATCTTATAGCTGACTAAAATCTTTTACTTCTATCACGAATTGGGGCACATAGTGTCATAGATTTACAGTCAAACTAAGACCGGTTCATATTAACTTTCGGGAGGAAGTCGGTACGCAATGCTGCATGCGATATTTGTATATTCAGGAAGGTACCTAATATATTGGCACCTAATTAATGGTTGTTGGTTACCAAACCATTCTTTCTAAATAAAGAGGTCTCAATCAAAAAAAGAACTAGAAATACTGTATTTTCAATTGCCTGGAAGTTGTATCGTATTACTATTTAGTGTTTGTACTATTTTTTTGTATTAGTTTAAGAAGACGCTCTGCCAACTGGTAATGGGCTGACTGCTCAGTGAGTTGTTGTTTGACTAATTCTACCGATGTTGTTATTAACTCTTCCGCGCTTGGGGTTTTTCCCAAGTGCCATAAGACTTGGCCTTTTTTTAACTGTAATAAAGATACTTTAAAAGATTCATTTATATGATTATTTTGAATTACAGTTAAGTCAGTTTCGATGTAAATCAACGCCTTGTCCCATTGTTTTTGTGCAATATATAGTTCTGCATAGACACTATTTATTCCTTCGAAAGGTGCTGCTTTTTCGCCAAAGGTACTTTTATTGATGGTCTGTACGTCATTCAAGAGCTGCTCGGCTAATATATAATCACCTTGTAACGTGGCGATAATTGCCTGAAAAAGTTTGATGTAAGCAATAGATATATCCTCTTTGCCCCAAACTTTTGTGGCGCTATTATGTGCTTCATTAAGGATTTGTTTGCCTTTAGTTATATCTCCTGTAAGCGCATAGTTCACACCAAGATAAAGCTGAGTATTAAACATATAAGCAAAACTGTTTTTGTAAAAAGGCTCAAGTAAGCTTTGTGATGTTTTCAAGTCGGCCAAACTATTGGAGTAGTTACCTAATTCAAAGTTCATGATTGCACGATCGGTAAAATAAAACCCTAGTGCTTGTTTATTGCTGAGTTCAGTATTTATTTCCTCATTTAGTAAATTAACTGCTTGCTGATACTTTCCTCTCGCATGTAATAAATAAGATAACTCACTAATAATACTGTTGTAATTTTCGGTATTGGGATCAAGGATTTTCTTGGCCAGTTGGTATGCTTTATTACTGGCGCTCTCAGATTTATCCATGAGATTAAGCTTGCGATAATTTGATGCTAATGTGGAGAGAATATGGAGCTCTCGAGGGTGGTTATTTCCGAGTAACTGAATATATTCTTTTAATACTTTTTCTTGTAGCTCTGCTGCCTTATCAAACTTTCGTTCTTGACTATAGATTAATGATAAATTGAAACGCGCAGCAAGACTATCAATAGACGTTTTTTCAGTACGTTGCCAAAAATCATTGGCCAAAATGAAGTGTTTTTTAGCCTGTTCGGGTTGACTCATTATTTGATAATAAAGTGCCCATGAATTGTTGAGCCTTGCTCGTTCGACATCGATAATGTTTATTTGATTGAAATGCTTTTCAATTGATTGTAGTAGTTTGTTTGTTTGTGCATGATTTCCGGCTAGGCGATGGGCATTAGCAAGATCAATAATATCTAAAACGGTAAGTTTTTTATTTTGAGTTAATGTTAATTGGTGCGCTTGTTCGAGTAAGGTAATAGCCTCTTGATATTTCCCTAACTTGCTGTAAACCTTTGCTAACTCTTTTAACAAGCGTGCTTTTATGATGGGTTTGTCTTGTAAAGAATTTTGAGTTTGATTTACGGCGGTATTAATCAGTTTTGTGATACTAATATCTTCGCCTTGTGCTTTTTCTGGAGAGGCTGCATCAAACATATCGACTAGTAGATCAATAACTTTTTCTGAAGTGGCCACTTCATGCTGTAATTGACGGGTCAAATTTAAACTGATCATCAAGCCACTCACTAAAGTAATGACTAAGGCAACAGATAAAATACTGCTAACGGGGTGACGATGAAATAATTTATTTAATTTGTAACGATAACTGGGTTTGGTTGCTTGTACCTCATCGCCACTTAAAAAGCATTGCACATCGTATTGCATCTCAGCGACACTGCCGTAACGTTCATTAGGCTCTTTTCGTAGAGCTTTACTGACAATATTATCAATATCTCCCCGTAGGTTTTTAAAAGCTATGATGTGTTGATTGGTTTTATTAATCAGGCTAGGGTTTAGAGGATCGGTCAGACAGATGGCTTTTATTACCGCTTCAGCACCATTATTTGCCATAATATGAGGTACTTGCCCGGTAAGTAGTTCATATAAAAGCGCACCTAATCCATATACATCGGTTAAGGTCGTTGTTAGTTCACCACGTACTTGCTCTGGGCTGGCATATGCCAGAGTTAGACCTTTTTGCAAAGTGGTATGGCTATGTAATTCTTCTGTCTGCAGCACTTTGCTTATGCCAAAGTCGAGTAACTTAACTTGGCCTTCGTCTGTTACTAGTATATTTTCTGGTTTGATATCACGGTGGATAATAAGTCGGCTGTGGGCAAAACTGACCGCCTCACAGGTTTTTAAAAATAGCTTGAGCCTTTGCGTCAAATTAAATCTGTTCTCATTACAAAAATCAGTAATGGTCTGCCCTTGAATATGTTCCATTACGATGTAAGGACGATTATCTTCGGTACTACCGCCATCAAGTAATATGGCAATATTGGGGTGTTGTAACTTTGCCAGTATTTGTCTTTCCTGATTAAAACGCTTTAATTCTTCTTGGCTGGCAAAACTTGGCGCTATTTTAATCGCAACTTTTTGCTGATAGTGGCCATCGGCTCTATGGGCTAAAAAAACAATACCCATGCCACCTCGGCCGATTTCTTTTTCGACTTGATAATTATCTAGTTTTTGATTACGATCTATTCTTTGACTTAAATCGATTAATTGCTGATTGATGATCTGGCTATGTTGTCCAGTACTTGTTTCATTGTCAGAAATAGCCAATAGACGTTTAACTTCATCTATTTCCAGAGCTGTACATGTCGAGTTGGCAAATGAATCAGTCCGTTCATTGCTTTGTTTATCGATACATTGGTCATAGAGTTTCTTAATTTTTAAAAGACTTTTTCCGCGGTTATTGTTTTGCATATCAGCTAGCTTGTTTCTTGATGTTGCAGACGGTCGGTTAAAAAGGAGCGGGCAAATTTTAACTCTCGCTCTACTGTAGCTAAGCCAAGGGTTAAAAAGTCGGCTATTTTTGTTTGAGTAAAACCGGCAAAATAATGTAATTCGACAATGCTTTCCAAGCGCTCACTAAACGATGCCATTTCATCAATTGTTTGGTCAATCACTATCAAACCTATATTGACATCCACTTCAGTTTCAACCAACAAATCATCTACCCATTGGGTTTTTATGACCTGATTACCTCTTTTAAATGTTGATTTTGCCCTAGCATGATCGATCAATAAATGACGCATTGTTTTGGCGGCAGTACGGTAAAGGTGGGCTTTGTTTTGATATTGCACCGGAGAATTCATTAGGCGCATACATGCTTCATGAACAACTTCAGTGGTTTGCAAAGTAATATTTCCACTATTACTGGCAATAATACGATTAGCGCAACCTTTCAGTTCCTGATATAGCTGGTCGGTGAACTGTAAATTGAATTTATCTTCATTCATGTCGTGAGTTAATAACTCCCTATACTAAATCAGTTTGAACAACAGTAATGCCATCCATATTTATTAACTATCTATATTATCGCCCTTATAGTTATCGAGTGCGAGTTAATAGTCAGTATCTGTATATTAAAAATGTAAATCGGAAAGATTTAAGCAAGTTGTAGACATTTATTGAAAAAATTTTCTTGAGGGGATTGGCTTCCTAATGTCGTAATTTAATTTATACGCTGGAGTTTTATGGTTTTTGTATGTATTTGGTATTCTCAATGTCATAGCGGTACTAACTTAAGAACACCCTAAACCTTTTTTTGGCAATGAACATTTTATTACTCTGGAGAAAGTTACCATGCTGTCTACAGTTGTCGAGTCTTTACGTTAACTTAATCAAGTTCACAGTCCAACTTCTCTTCATATAATTATTTTATAAAAAAATGAAATGATTTTGAGGGGAAGTCATTAAAAAATTCGTACTTTATATTATGCACCTAATTTTTTATTCCTTTGTTTAAAAGGGAGGTTACAGGTGCTCGGTTTATACGTCACTTTATGTTCAAGAGAAAAATATATGTTGTTATTTAAAAAAAATTCATCGAAAAACGCCAGTGTGATAGTTGATTCTTTTACTAAACGGTTTACGTGGCGATTAGCCTCATTAATTTTTACATTTATTTCATTGATACTTATTAGCTTTCAGGCTTTTTCAGCGGCAGTTGAGCTGGTTGCAGATATTAATACTGATGGAAGTGGCTATCCTAGCTTTCCTGCTAATTTCACTGAGTTTAATGGCAAACTTTATTTTGAAGCAGACAATGGTACTAGTGGACGAGAACTCTTTGTTTATGATGGTAGTAACCCACCCAGCTTAGTGGATGATATTCGCAGTGGCACAGGTGGTAGCATACCCAAGTATTTAACGGTTTTTAATGGCAAGCTATATTTTCAGGCAAATAATGGCGTTAATGGTGTAGAACTCTATGTATATGATGGCAGCAACCTTCCTAGCTTAGTCGCAGATATTTTCAGTGGTTCAGTTGGTAGTACACCAAAGTATTTAACGGTATTTAATGGTGAACTTTACTTCTCTGCCAATGATGGTGTTAAAGGTATTGAACTTTATAAATATGATGGCAGCACCACGCCAAGTTTAGTTGCCGATATTTATAGCGGCGCAACAAGTAGTACACCAGAGTATTTAACTATTTTTAACAATAAGTTATATTTTTCTGCCGATGATGGTGTTAATGGTACTGAATTATATGAATATGACGGTAGTACCTCGCCAAACATAGCGGTTGATATTGTTAGCGGGGCAAATCCTAGTTATCCAGACAGCTTAACGGTGCTTAATAATAAGCTTTACTTTGTTGCATTTGGAAGTGGTTATGAGTTATTTGAATATGATGGCATTAATCCTCCAGCAAGCGTTGCGGGTACTAATAACGCAAACTTTTTAACTGCCTTTAATAATGAACTCTACTTTAATGTTTATGGAGCCTCTGTCGGTTATGAGTTATATAAATACGATGGTAATAATCCAGTAAGCTTGGTTTATGATATAAATAGTGGCTTAAGTGACAGCAACCCGGCTAATTTAAAAGTATTTAATAGCAAACTTTATTTTTCTGCCGATGATGGTACTAATGGTATTGAATTATTTGAATATGACGGCAGTGCTCAACCCAGTTTAGTGGCAGATATTAATAGTGGCCCAAATAATAGCAATCCTACCCATTTAGCAGTATTTAATAATAAGTTTTATTTTCAAGCGGATAGTGATAATAATAATGAGGAGCTTTATGAATATGACGGAACTAATCCCCCGAGTTTAACCGCTGACATAAATGGCGATACAGCTGCTAGTTATCCCCAATATTTCACGGAGTTTAATGGCAAGCTTTATTTTTCGGCTGATGATGGCAATCATGGTAAAGAGCTGTTTGAATATGATGGAATTACCTCGTCGAGTTTGGTCGCCGATATTCGTGGTGGTTCAAGCCCTAGCGATCCAACTTATTTAACGGTATTTAATAATAAGCTTTATTTCTCTGCGAATGATGGCACTAATGGTTTTGAACTATTCGAATATGACGGTACTAATTCCCCGAGCTTAGTCGCTGATATTCGCAGTGGAACAAGTGGTAGTTATCCAAAGTATTTAACGGTATTTAATAATAAACTTTACTTTCAGGCGGATGATACTGCTGGTATTGAGTTATATGAATATGACGGCACTGGCTCCCCGACCTTAGTCGACGATATTTACACCGGTGTTAATGGTAGTTCTCCGACTCATTTAACGGTATTTAATAATAAGCTTTATTTCTCTGCGGATGATGGCACTAGTGGTACAGAACTCTATGAGTATGATGGTACTAGCTCTCCTACCTTAGTAGCAGACATTAATAGCGGTTCAAGTGCTAGTTCTCCAAGTTATTTAACCGTATTTAATAATAAGCTCTATTTTCAGGCGGATGATGGCATTAATGGTGAAGAACTCTATGAGTATGATGGCGTCAACCCTCCAAGTTTGAAGGCAGATATTTACAGTGGTTCACAAAATAGCTATCCAAGTTATTTAACCGTATTTGATGGCAAACTTTACTTTCAGGCGGACGATGGCACTAATGGTGCTGAATTATATGAATATGACGGCACTAATCCACCGAGCCTATTAGCAGATATAAAAAGTGGTTCAGGATCGAGTTTTCTAGCTTATTTAACCGTATTTGATAATAGACTTTATTTTCAGGCAAATGATGGTGTAAATGGCACTGAATTATATA
>JALJPA010000022.1 GCA_022969215.1 Colwellia sp.
CTGCCTAAATAATTAGCATAAGCATAGTGTACTGGCTCAGCTTCATCAGCCAATGTCGGTAAAGCCGTGAATATGAGTAAAATTCTCAATAAAAAGTATTTCATATGCCTTAAAAATTAAACAAGGTTATGTTAAACATTTCTAACCACTAGCCAGAAATACGAATATAGCTTAAATAACGTTGGTGAATATCACGCACGTAATTTACCGGCTCTCTGCCTCTAACGTAGCCATACCGCGCCTTTTGATAATAGTGGCGGCGTTGCAGTAATAACATGGCTTTTTCAACATTGTTAAACCAGCGATCACTTCTTAAACCTAGTTGTCTTGCTAAGCGCTGTGCATCTTTCACATGGCCGTAACCAGCATTATAAGATGCTAAGGAGAAAAATATTTGCTCCTGTACCGGCAAATCCTTAGAGAATCGGTCCCGCGTCCAGTCTAGATACTGCACCCCTGAAGCAATGGCTTGCTCTGGGTCTTTTAAATCTTCCACACCAAGCTCTGCGGCTGTTCGAGGCAACATTTGCATTAAACCAAAAGCACCTGTGGCATTACTGGCTAGTGGGTCAAAGCGACTTTCTTGATACATTTGCGAGACAATCAGACGCCAATCAAAATTATAGGGTTGTACGTAAGCGCGGACAATATCGTCATAGGGGGACAAAGTTGAACCCGAAACTAAACGGTGCTTTTTATGACTTACCCGTGATTTCTCATTGTAGAAATATTTATTTTTAACGACATTATAAAAAGTACCGCGGTAGTACTTTCTAATAAACTCATTTAAGTAAGCGAGTAATTGCGGATTACCTTGCCTAACCAAATAAGCATAAGGTACATCTTCTTTAAACGTTAATGGGGTAATAATTTCCGCACGAAAGCTGCTCTCAATAGCTATTAAATTACTATCGGCAATAGTTAAATCAATTTCTTTATCCGCCACCTGACTAATTAATATCTCGGTGGCAATATCTTCTTTGGCTATGACGATATTAGCGCCAAAATCCTTCGCTAGCATTTGCGCCGTTGTCCAAAAGCTACTGCTCTGCCTAATGGTAATAGTACGACCTTTAAGGTCGGCTAGTTCGTTGATAGGAAGACTACCTTGGTGAGCTACTAATTGTTCTTTTACCCGGTTATAACGAAGACTGGTCGATAACTTTGCTTTAGCTATTTGTTTTGCTCGTTCTTTAGTTCGAGACAGGCCTGCGGCAATTATATCGCCTTTACCCTCGGCTAATAATGTCAGCATTTCTGCGTAGCTATCAGCAACCACAATAACTAACTTCACCTTGTTGATATCAGCAAACTTGCGTATCAATTCATATTCAAAACCGAGTAACTCGCCCCGCCATAAAAAATAAGTTTCCGGGCTATTTCGCGTGATAACCCGCAGCGGCAGTTTATCTTTTCTTAACTGTTTAAAGTCAATTTTACGTTCTGGCTCAACCACCTGCATAACATGGTGCACCGAAATAAATTCATTTAGCGCATGGAGGAAATTATCATTATCTCTATTAACCGCCCAAGCGAGGTTGATTGCTTTAGGTAGGGTAAATACGCTTTGAATATCATCACGATATTGCTTTAAAGTTTCGAAGGAAAAACCATCTATAATGGTATATTTCGCGGAGCCATCGGCAATGGTGTCAGCCATTTCTTGCGAGCTAACTCGCTCTTTAATGATATTAATCTGCCAATGGGGAAACTGCCTACTGACACTGTCGATATAGGCTGAGCCGACCGGTAACGAAATAGTGATATCGTCTTGGCTATTAAAAGTATGTTTACCCGCTTTAGCAATAACGACTTCTCTATCACGCAGCAATGGATAGGAAAAACTCACTTTTTCTAAACGATTAGCGGTTATGGTTAAATGTCTTGGAATAATATCAACGTCAAAAGCCAATAGCTTGCTGAACATGTCGGCTAAGTTACTGACTCGCAGCCAGTTAATTTTTAAGCCGCGCTCATCGGCAAAGCTTTGTAATAAGGTAGAGTGATAAGCACTGGTCGAGCCTGCACGAGGTAATGCTGACTCTAACTGCCAATCAAGTTTTACCGCATTAATGTAGCCTGAGGCTTTTATTTCAGCCCATGTTCTAGCAGTCGTTCTTTTTTCAACAACTTTTTTAGCCACCAGCCGCAACTCAGCGTCACTCGCGTTTAGGCTATCGTTCGAGCGATCCTGCTTACTTAGCGCAGCCTTAGCACTTTCTTCTGCTGAAGGCGGCTCTTGACAGCCGGCTAAGGTAAATAGCAATAAAACACTGGCTATTACTATGGCAACTAACTGTTTATTCATTAAATATACCCTAATTAATGGATTACATTTTATTATATAAGGTTAACAGATTTAACAAAAAAAAAGCCAGTAGTAAGTTTATATAACTTACTACTGGCTTCATTCAAAAAGGCTCGGTTCAACAAAAAACAGCAAATGCTGTCAGCAAATTCACTGAGCTTTAGGCACTACTTTTCTTTAGGCTATTTACTAACTTTAGCCCAAGTATCTCGCAGACCAACCGTGCGGTTAAAGATTAACGCTCCTGGCTCTTTAATATCGTTATCAAGACAGAAATACCCTTGTCGTTCAAACTGATAAGCACTTTCAGCTTTAGCATCAGCTAATGAAGGCTCAACTTTTACCCCTTTAATCTCAACGAGAGACTCAGGATTAATGACCTTATGGAAGTCATCTTCTGCCGCAGGATTAGGCACAGTAAATAATCGGTCATATAAGCGTACTGTTGCGTCCAGTGATTTATCGGCATCAACCCAGTGAATAACACCTTTAGGTTTAGTACCATCCGTTGGGTTTTTACCTAAAGTATCTTCATTGTAAGTACAGTAAACCGTAGTGACATTACCTTGTTCATCTTTATCACAGCGTGTAGCAGTAACAACATAGGCGCCACGTAAGCGAACAGCTTTATCAATAACTAAACGTTTGTATTTCTTGTTGGCTTCTTCTCTAAAGTCTTCCGCTTCGATATAAAGCTCTTTAGAAAATGGCACAATACGTGTGCCGTGCGCTTCATCACTTGGGTGATTCTTAACAACAAGATCTTCATGTTTATCTTCCGGATAGTTCTCAATCACTAATTTAATAGGATCTAAAACTGCCATAGCGCGTGGCGCATTATCGTTTAAATCTTCACGGATACATGCTTCTAGCACGCTCATCTCAATGGTGTTTTCCATTTTAGTAACACCGATGCGCTTAGTGAACTCTCGTATTGATGCAGGGGTATAACCACGGCGACGAAAGCCTGCAATCGTAGGCATACGTGGATCGTCCCAGCTATCAACTAAATTTTCTTCGACTAAAGTATTCAACTTACGCTTACTCATCAAAGTGTATTCAAGGTTTAAGCGAGAAAACTCATATTGATGTGGTGTCGATGGTACCGATACGTTTTGAATAACCCAGTCGTATAAACGGCGGTTATCTTGGAACTCTAACGTACAAATAGAATGAGTAATGCCTTCTATCGCATCAGATAAACAGTGAGTAAAGTCATACATAGGGTAAATGCACCACTTATCTCCCGTTTGATGATGATGAACAAAACGTACGCGATAAATAATAGGATCGCGCATACACATAAAGCTTGAACTCATGTCTATTTTCGCACGCAAGGCACAAACGCCTTCTTCAAATTCGCCATTTTTCATCTTAGCAAATAAAGCTAAATTCTCTTCGATGGACGTATCACGGTAAGGACTATTTTTACCCGGCTTATTTAAAGTGCCACGATATTCACGTGTTTCTTCTGCATTTAACAAACAAACATAGGCTAAGCCTTTTTCAATAAGCTCAACAGCAAAGCCATGTAACTGGTCAAAGTAATTCGATGAATAACGAACCTCCCCTGCCCACTCAAAACCTAACCACTGCACATCTTTTTGAATAGCATGTACGTAATCAATATCTTCTTTTTCAGGGTTGGTATCATCAAAACGTAAATTACATTTGCCGTTATAATCCTGGGCAATACCAAAACTCAAACAAATAGCCTTTGCATGACCAATATGTAGAAAGCCGTTTGGCTCAGGTGGAAAACGTGTTTGCACACTGGTGTGTTTACCACTATCCAAATCGGCATCAATGATATTACGAATAAAGTTTGTTGGGCGGTTTTCGGCATCCGACATGAAAATAAACCTCTGAAAATAACCTAAAATAAACGGATTAGCTTATCAATCCGCTTGTTATAAAGCTTGGTATAAAGTGCGTTTTTAGCACAAAGATAGCCGCATTATAGCAAGTGTTTACGGGGGAGAATAGCGTTAGATAAGAGTATATTGCCGATTAAATTACAGCCAATATTTCATATTTTGATATTACTTCGAGAAATCATCAATGTTAGGTGTATAGATAATGTTCAGTATCTATTATGAAGGCACTCCATCGCCTTAGCTCACATGTAAGCCTGAGATGTAAAGGTTAAAAACTAAACCTTGAAACTAGCAACTAATTCATTTAACTCTGTAGCAAAGATAGCTAAATTTTCACTCGCCTGTGCAGTATGGGCTGCGCTATCGGTTGTTTGCTCTGTCATATCATTAATTTGATTAATGATTTCTTTAACTTGCTCCGTTGTTGCATGCTGCTCTTCTGTTGCCGTACTTATAACATTATTTAAGTCAGTAACTTCTAACATTGCTTTTTGCATATTACTAACTAAACCGCCTGCTTGCTGCGCTAAAGCGACACTAGATTGCGCCTGCTTCTGACACTGAGCCATGTTTTGCACCGCTTCCTCAATACCTTGCTGTAACAACTCAATGACGGATGTAATATTACCAGTAGAGTCTTGAGTACGGCTTGCTAATGTTCTCACCTCATCTGCAACAACTGCAAAACCTCTACCTTGCTCACCGGCTCTGGCTGCTTCAATGGCGGCATTTAAAGCTAGCAGGTTGGTTTGTTCGGCGATTGCTTGAATGGTTGATACAATTTCCCCAATATTTTTACTGGCATTTTTAAGTTCCATTATTTGGCTAGCAGAGTGTTCAACTCTACCACTAAGATCATTAACTGAAGCTATGTTTTCGTTTAAAATACTGACACAATCATTTGTTTCTGCCGTAGCAGCATGTGTTGCTTCAAGCGTTGTGTGAGTATTTTCTGCGACCTCTTTGATAGCCACAACCATTTCATTAGCAGCAATGTCAGCTACTTTGACATTATCACTTTGTATTTTCATTCCTTGATTGATTTGCTCAGTAACTGCAGATAACTCTTCAGCTTGTGCAGCTAAACTACCCGATGAATTTGAGATATTAATTAAGACATGCCTAAAGTCAGTAATCATTTTATTGAAAGCTCGAGCAATATCACCCAACTCATCACTACCTTGAGCTTTTAACTCTATAGTTAAGTCGTTGTTGGAATTTACTTTAATCATCAACTCCCTCATTTTATGTAAAGGTTTATAGATATTTGCACTTATTTGATGAGATAACCAAGTAGCCAAGAGTAAAAATAGTCCTGCGGTTAAAAGCAGTGTTTCGGCATTCTGCCAAAAGATTTCATCAACATCATCTAAATATATCCCCGTCCCTATTACCCAGCCCCATGGCTGAAATAACTTCACATATGATGCTTTATCAACAGGCTTTGCAACGCCCTTTTTATACCATTGATAATCTACTCCCCCTTGCCCTTGTGCATTAATTACTCGCATCATTTCAACAAAGACATACACACCATTAGGATCACTAATATTCTCAATATTTTGCCCTACTAGAGTTTTTTTAGGATGCGATAACATTATGTAATTAATGCTATTAACCCAGAAATACTCCTCCTTATTGTAATGCATACTGCTTAGTGCCGATAATGCATGTTGCTTAGCTTCTTTTTCGGTGAAATTACCTTGTTCAAACTGCGAATAAAAATACCTAACGGTATCCGTTGCAACTTCAGTTAAATGTTGAGTTTGTAAATGCCGGTCCTCTAGCAAATTAAACTTTAATGTTTGTATCGATACAAGAATAACCGCAATTAAACTTATTGACGTTAAAATCGTTAACATTAACAATTTATATTTAACCGTTAGCTTAGCTAAAAGTGACTTCATTAATTCTCTCTTGTTCCGCTTATTAATTATTTAGGAATGATTGTTGATACGAAAAGGTTAAATTTACCTTTTTGAATGTGACAACATATGACAGCGCTGTCATATGTTGTCACAAAGTTACCATGCAAAGTCATTACTTGAAAGATTCTCATTTAGATTAAGGGCGCGTAAATTTAATAAAAATATAGGGAAACGTAAACTCAAAGAAACACTTAGGGATGGGTAATTATAAAATTGGAACAACCTAGGATATTAAGTAATTGATATACTTACTAAACTATCTAGCAGCTAACTTTACTCTGCTGATGAAAAAGTCAACGAACTGGCATTCAACTTTTTAATCATTGAAAAAGTGATAGCCATGCCACAGTAAAATGTACTGTTACATTAATATGGTTATTTTTAATACAGCGATAAAACGAATTTATAACGCAGAAAAGTTGTCTATATCAATAGAATAATAACGAGCTTTTAAAGCTAATTATAAAAATTAACGTGCATAAATAAGGAAATATTCACCTTGCTCTTTTTCAATTTCAATTAGTTTATCAATATGATGCTGCTCGACCTCAGTGCCTTTAGTTAACATAGGGTTTTTATCGATATTGACAATATCTCTGGTTAGCACCATGCCCTCTCGCAAGTCTTCACTATTTAATAAATAATCGACACTGCCTTCGCTCGATCTTGGCCGTTCATCAAGTATGGTTAAATAGTGATTAACTAAACTCGGGTCAAACATGGTCTTAGCTAATTCTTTAATATGGTGTTTAGCCAGCGCAGTCGACGTTTTAGCCTGCGACTGCCGACCATTCACTAAATTATCGTACATTGAAACAATGGCAATAATACGCGAGCCAAGGGGGATCTCTTCTGCGCTTAAATGATCAGGTGCGGTATTACCGTTATAGTTTGTCGGGATGTGTTTAATAATCTCGGCGACAAAGGACAATTCATCAACTTTATTAAGTAATTCGAAGCTTTTTTGATAAAAGCCACTGTAAAGACTTTTTTCATGTTGCGACATGGTATCAATTGGTTTTGTCAGTAAGTTTTGTTCAAGTGCTAATTTACCCGTTTCATACAACAAGCCGGCAATATATATTTGAAAGGTGGTGAGTTTATCGCAAGTTTGACGTTCGGCGATTAACCTAGCATGAGCGGCAACACGAAAATTATGACGGGTAACATCCTGATTATGCAAACAAATGGTTTCTGCATAAATATCAATAAAAGTAGAAAAAGTCTTTTTAAGCCGAACAAAGCCATTGGCTTCTCGGGCAGAAATAAGCTGTAGTTTTTTTTGGCTTTTATTGGTTGCTAATTCAAGTGAACTGTTAATAAGAGACAGCTCGGCATTTTTAGCCAAATTAATTTTTAATAACTGCTTAGTTTTTCTTTCATTAAGGTAGAGTTCATAGGCATTTTTCAACTCGGAAATCAGTTCCTCATTATCCCAGGGCTTCGAAAAATAATGACTTATTTTCCCTTCATTTACCGCGGTCACCGTTAAATTAATATCGGCATGACCGGTTAACAAGAAACGTTTACAGTGTGGATTAATATCAATTATTTTTCCTAAAAAGGTAGCGCCGTCCATTACCGGCATTCTCATATCAGTGAGGATGAGCGGAATATTGGGATTATCTCGGTAAAAGCCAATGGCTTCATTAGCATCTGAAAACAAATACAATTGAAAATGTTTACGTAACACACGATTTAGTGCGTTAAGTACTTCCTTTTCATCATCAAGTATTAGTAATGAAGGTTTGTCCATTTATTCTTCCCTAGCAAGCGAATACCGTTTTCAAGTCGGTCACTTCTTTATAACAGCTTTAATAAAAAGCTTTATTAATTATAACTATAGTTTAACTATGTTAAAAAAAGACGCAAATTGCAAATACTGCTTATGATATTGCAAATTTATCCTATGATTAATAGATACAAACTCTGAAATTGGTATTTGATGATGGAAAATCAAGACAATAGTTCAACACTACCGGTATTACTGCTCGTTGATGATGATGACAATATATTGCAAGCATTAAAAAGAGCCTTACATAATACTCAGGCTACTATCATTGACTTTAATTCGCCACTTGCAGCACTAGAATATTGCCAAACAAATCAGCCTGATGTGGTTATTTCAGATCAGCACATGCCCGATATGAATGGCTGCGAATTATTAGAGAAAATAAGAAATCGTTGGCCTAATTCTCAGCGTATTATTTTATCGGCCTATCAAGATTTTGACCTTGTTTCCGCCGCATTTAGCTCAGGCGTCGTCGAAAAATACATTTGTAAACCTTGGGTAAATAAAGAGCTGAAATTTGTAGTCGATAAGGCGCTAAGTAGAAAGGTCAATGTCACTGTTATTCCTAGTGATGAAGACAACATACCACTGACAGGGTTAATTAACTTTCACGGTATGGTGGCTGAAGATGAAACCATGCATGAACTGTTTGACAGTATTAGGCACGCTTCAAGCACTAATGCGCCCATTTTTATTACCGGGGAAACAGGTACGGGGAAGGAGTTGGTAGCCAAAGCTTGTCACCTTGAAAGTTACCATAAAGACCAACCTTTTATTGCGGTAAATTGCGCTAATTTCAGTGAAAACTTAATTGAGTCGCAACTCTTTGGGCATACTAAAGGGGCCTTTACTGGTGCAATATCAAATCAAGAAGGCTTATTCTCAGCAGCGAAACAAGGCAGTTTATTTTTAGACGAGATAACCACTTTATCTAAACCCTTACAAGCAAAGTTATTGCGCGTAGTGCAAGAACGAGAATTCTCGCCATTAGGCACCAATGAAGTACTAAAGTTTCATGCGCAAATTATTTCAGCTTCATCTAATTCTATTAGCAATGCTGTAAGAGAAGGTGACTTTAGAGAGGATTTATATTACCGACTTAATGTTATTACCATGGCTTTACCGCCATTAAGGGAGCGAGGAGGAGATCTTGTGCATCTGGCTAGTTTCTTTCTGAAAAAATATAACAAAATCGAGAAAAAACATTTTAAAAAGTTCTCTCGTAACGCCATTCAAATCATATGCGCTTATGACTGGCCCGGTAATATTCGTCAATTAGAAAATGTAATTCATGGCATGGTTATTTTAAATAGTGGCGAGCAAATAACCTCCGAAATAATCATAAAGTCATTGTCTACTACGGTAAAGAATTATATGGCTGTGCAACCTATACCAACTCAGTCGGCTCAGTTAGCTCAACCAGCGATGGGAAGTAATGATTCCTATCAAAACACCACTAACGGTTATGTAAAAAACAACTTGGCGATTCAACCACTTTGGCAAGTAGAAAAAGATGCTATTGAAGCGGCCTTATTACATTGTCAGGGTAATATCCCTAAAGCTGCGGCGATGCTAGAAGTAAGCCCTTCAACTATATATAGGAAAAAACTCGGCTGGTAAATAATGATGGCAAAGCTAATAGTTAAGGCTAAAGACGACTAGTTTTAAGTGCTAAAACCAAAAAAAATATGAGCAGTTGATGCTCTATTTCTATTTATAACAAATTAAACTCAATGTATTCCTGATATCAAAAGTGCTTTGCAGTTTGCAACGGCAATTATCCACAAAAAACCAACAAAACCTAACCTACTGAAAAATAATATAAAAAAAACGGAACACTCCTTGCAACGCATGTTACTAATCACGGTATTAATAAATACGGCCTTAATAATCAAAGTAACAACAACCGTAGTATTAGAAACGTTGCAGGGAGTTTTTTATGATGTATGCAAAAAATATTCAGTGTGCTTTTTTCGCTTTCTCTTATTGTTGCTTAATGCTTTTTAACGGCTATGTCACTGCTGCTCCCTTCGAAAGTTGTCCTTCTAAAGCGTTTCTAATGCAACAACAAGTCGCACAGCTTTATGGGGTAAACCTAGTGACAGGGGATTACTCGCTATTATCTGCTGATTTAGGCACTAATGACAAAATAAACGCCATTGGTTTTAATTTTCATGATAATTACATTTATGGTTGGGGTTATGAATGGGGCACCTTAGTTCGCATTGGCGATGATTACCAAGCTACGCCTATTACCTTAGGAAACAATCCAGGAGTAAATTTTTTTGTTGGTGATGTCGCACTCAATGACAACAACTATTATTTTTATAAAAAAGGCTCAGCTTATGGTCTCTATAAGCTTTCTTTAGACGAACAATCAGTCGACTTTCTGCAAGTTAGTAAAGTTATTGATGGGCAATCCTTGTCGTTAAGCATTTATGATTTTGCTTTTCATCCCGTCAATAACTTTCTTTACACCGTTGATAAAAATGGCCTATTACACCAAATCGATGTAAATAGCGGCGTAGCAAATACGCTGGGTAATGTCGGTGAACAAGGCACATTTGGCGCTATTTATTTTGATGTTGATGGCAACTTATATATCAGTCGAAATAGTGACGGCTATGTATTTATTATTGACGTGACTGACGCAAGCCCGACCGCTACCTTATTCGCTTATGGCCCTAGTGCCTCACAAAATGACGGCGCCCGCTGTGCTATTGCGCCGATTGTTGACGAGTCTATTGCCGCAACTGTCGATTATGGTGATGCCCCTGATAGTTATGGCACAACCTTGTTTAGTAACGGCGCTAGACATAGTGTTAGTGATAATTACTTAGGTAATAGTGTAACTACTGAGCACAATGCCAATGTCTATCCCAAAACAGATGTGGATGACGGCATCGTTTTCTTAACCCCCTTATTAGCCGGCAGCGATAGCTTAATCCAAGTACAAGCAACAGGGGCTGGCTTTCTTAACATTTGGGGTGATTGGAATCGAGATGGCCAATTTTCAGCCGATGAAAAACTAATCTCTGACAAATATTTAGAAAACACCACTGACGTTTTTTTGGTCAATACACCGCTAACTGCCTTAAATGGTTTTACCTGGCTCAGGGCAAGGTTTACCACAATGGCTGATGTTGCTGTCAGTGGCGGCGTATCTGACGGTGAAGTGGAAGACTACCGCGTTATCGTGACGAATTCAGGCAATAGCCAAATTCAAGATACCCCGTATTACCTTGCTTTTGAGGATAGTTGGCCTGAGGAAGGTGATTACGATATGAATGACGTGGTTATTTTACAGAATTCATCATTATTGTTAACCGATACCGGCCAAGTAAAACAAATAGAATTTCAAGGTGAAGTAAAAGCGTTAGGTGCTTCTTATCATAATGGTTTTGCCATTCAATTAGATAATATATTACCTAGTAATGTAGACACTAGCTTAGTGCGCTTTGAAATTAACGGTGTTTTGCAAGAGGTCAGTCCCATAGAAGAAGGTACACAATATTTAGTCATTAATATTACTGATGATTTACGCAGTCACATTCAATTAACCCAGAGCTGTTTATATTATCGAACCGAGAGTAATTGCAGTAACTCATCTTTGATGACCTTTAGCGTAACAATCCCGTTTGTTGCCCCTATTGCTCTTGAAGAATTTCCTGAAGCTCCCTATAACCCCTTTATATTTGCTAAAGACGGGACTTATCATGGCGACCTTTTCTTTCACCCTGGTAGAGGGCTAGAAGTTCACCTAAAAAATAAACTACCAACATCTAAAGCTGACCTATCGTTGTTTGGCATGGCCGCAGACAGAACTCAACTTGATGGAGAAAATAAATATCAAACCAGCAACGGTTTACCTTGGGCACTGGCAATCAATCCCGGCTCACAAGAAGAGTGGAAGCATCCAAGTGAAATGGTTGACATTTTACAAGCATATCCCGACTTTCAAGTCTTCGTAGAAAGTAATGGTAATAATTCCAGCGACTGGTTTTCACAAAGTAATGCGGTAAATTCTAAATTGTATTAACCAAGTTGTATTAATCAAGCAAAGCCAAACAAAACGACACTAAACACAGATAAACAATAAGGAATTTAAATTATGAAAACTTACTTAATTACAATGTTGCTGTTAACACAGACACTGCTTGGATGTGGCGGCGAAGAAGAAAGTGAAGGAAAGGTTGAGGTAGCACAGGAAACACCGCCACCAGTCAACACTGTAACCACCAGTGAGCTAGTTAGCACGCCAGAATTTAACTTTATTTCTGGTATTAAGTTAACAGTAACCTTGCCTGCTTCCCCGACAGCAACTATCGATTACTTCATTAATATTTGCACAGACTTTATCAATGAAGATAATGTTATAAGCATCAATTACCAAAGTTGTAAATTAAGAACAGCCATCACGGCACAAACGCAAGAATTTACTTTATCCTTGAGCGTAGCGGAGCTACAGTTAGTAGCCCAGATTTGGCCAATAGAAAGTAACGCCCAAGCAATAAATGCTTACTGGGATATTGCTGAATCAGGCCGTAACTGGAAAATAGCTTTTTGATAAATAGTCTATTTACCATTGAGTTATGCCTTTAGCCGCGTGGGCACCTTCCAGGTAGCAAGCCAATGAATACTGAGTTAATACCTTCTTGACAGTATTTTCATTGTTTTTTTTTTAAATACCCCCCTCAGTTAGCCTCTCTATTTATCTACTCGAGCAACTTAACCTCATTGCATTTTGAAAAGCGTAACGCGAAAGCAATTCACAAAGCGCTAAAGCAAAGCAACTTAAACACTAAAATAGACCTATTAACAACCACTTACAAAGTGGCTCGTAACTTGAATATATTAAGATAAGTAAGATGCGCGTTAAGAACTGTATTAATAGTTAAGGAGGTAGCAGATGAAAATCATGCCATTAAACTGCATTTTTGTTATGACATTGTTTACTTGTACTGGTTGTATTTCGACCTCGATAAGTGATTCATTGGCATTAATCGAACAAGAAGATAGTCGCGCCAACAATAAAACCGTTAATAAAGAAGTCTTGACTCGTATCCAAGCGTTACGCTTTTCACAAAAGCTAGCCGAACAGCAGCACACTTTTAGTTATGATTTACATAATACTGAATTAAATTACGCGGATAAAATAAAAATCACCCGCCTAATAGTAAATAACAAACAAAGCGTTACCATTAACATTGCTCCAGCTAAGGGCACAAATATTCTCCATCAATTAGCTATTTCCATGGAGAGGGCCGAAGTACTGCGCCTATATATTGGTCATTTTAATAACAAGGTGACCATTAAGTTTGCGCCTAAGTTGACAAACGACACTATTAACTTAGTTATTGGAGTCTAATATGACGACATCAGTCATTATAAATATTCACCTTATTTTATCGGCGATATGGCGTCATCGGTATTTAATCTTCTTACCAGCAATTGCCTTACCCTTTATCGCGATAATTGCTTGTTTAATTGCCCCTAGAACGTGGCAAGCACACACAACCATACTGGTACAAGAAAGTGCCAAAATGAACCCTTTTCTTGAAGACTTATCAATATCCACTGATTTAGAAAATAGAATGACCACTTTAGATACCTTACTGCATAGTCGACATATGTTAATTAATGTCGGCAAAGATTTAGCGCTAATAGATGAACAGTCAACAGACTTACAAAAGGAGCAGTTAGTTAAAGAGTTATCCGCTGCACTTAAAGTACAGTTAATCGGTAAAGATTTAGTAAAGCTTGTTTACCAAACTGACTCACCCGACAATATCGTTGCTGTCTTACAGGTAGTTAGAGCAAGGTTTTTAGAAAAACTGTTAGCGCCTGAGTTATCCGCAATAGATGCGTCGGAATCATTTCTCAGCAGTCAATTGTCCTTAAAAACGGCCGACTTACAAGAATCGGAGTTTAGGTTAGCCAATTTCAAGCAATACAATGCTGAGCACTTACCCAGACTTTATAGTGCAAATAGCAATAGGTTCAGTCAATTAAGCATGTTACTCGAACAGAAAAAGATTGAATTATCAGGTGCTATTGCCGCTAAAAGAACCATTCGTACTCGGCTTGCCCAAGTAGACCCTGTGATGAGTGAAATTGAACAAAGCATAGTAACAACAAAAAGTGAGCTAGCTATTTTACGCTCACGCTACACCGGACGACACAGCAAAGTACAAACAGCAATGAGGAAATTATCACAGCTTGAAGATGAACGAGTAAACCAAAGCAAAGCATCATACAAGATAACCGAAGTAGACTTAAATCGTTTATGGGAAATTGCCAGTCGCATGCAAGATGGTGAAGTGGATAACAATCAAAACTTATTATTAGTCTCACAATTACAAGAATTACAATTCGCCGACAGTCACGTAGAAAAAATCAAAGAAGAGATTAACTCTATAGCAAAGCAAACCAAAAACCTAAAGACCTCACTTGCCGGCACGGGTGAAATGGAAAGACAACTGTTATCCCTTGAAAGAGACCTTAAGGTTAAACGAGACTTATATAGTGATTTACTATATCGCTATGAAAAAGCAAAAATAACGGGCGCCCTTGGCAAGTTTGAACAACCAGAAAGAATCAAAATAATCGACGAGCCATACCAGCCAAGTTCGCCGACTAACTTTCCGCTTTCTATATTTTTATTAGCCGGGATTATTGGCGGCATATGTTTAGGTGGCGGTTTAGCGCTATTCGCTGAGTTAGCTGACACATCTATCCGTGCAAGATATCAACTAGAATTAATTACCTCGGCCCCAGTAATAACCCGGCTGCCACGAATCGGAGTAAAACCTTTTGCAAGTATGAAAGGTTTAGGAGAAAACTTATGAAACCCGTCATAGTTCATGTTGTACAACACTTAAAACCCGGTGGTATAGAAAGTTTTGCGCTAGAGTTTCAAAGAGCTGCACAGCCATTTTTTGATGTACACATTATTTCTTTAGAAAAACAAAACGTTAAATGTTATTGGAATAATATTGATGGCTTTAAAGAATTTATCCATATGTTAAATAAAAAACCCGGTTGGCAAGCCAATATTTTTACCCAATTAAAGCAATTCTTCGAAAAAGTTAAACCTATCTATGTACACACTCACCATATAGGGCCATTAATCTATGGTGGCGTTGCAGCAAGACAGGCAAAGGTTGCTCATATTATACACACTGAGCATGATGCTTGGCATTTAGCTGATTTTAAACCGAGATTACTACAGAGACTTATTATTAGTTTGGTTCGTCCTATCTATGTCGCTGACGCTAACTTTGTCGCCGAGCAAGTTAACCGGTTAATGCCATCCTTAAACCCTGTAGTCATACCTAATGGTATAGATACTAATAAATTTAAGCCTTCAACAGTGAGTAAACAGCAACTATTACAACAAGCGGGCCTGCCTACAGAGCTAAAGTTTATTGGTTGTGCCGCTAGATTAGAGTCAGTAAAAGCGCATGATGTATTAATCAAAGCAGTGCATAATCTTCCTAAGAATATTGGTTTATTACTCGCCGGAACCGGCAGTTTAAGAGAAAAATTACAGCAATTGGTCATTGAGTTAAAATTAGAAAAAAGAGTGTTCTTTTTAGGTCACGTTGATGACATGACCACATTTTACCCGTTAATTGATGTTTTTTGTCTTTCCTCAAATAACGAAGGGCTGCCCTTGTCTCCTATGGAAGCCCAAGCCTGTGGCGTACCTGCGGTATTAACTGACGTGGGCGGCTGTAGAGAAGCTGTCTGTAGTGAGACCGGTATGGTTGTTCAAGCTAATAACCCGACATTGCTATCACAAGCGCTCCTTCGCTCACTCACACAAAAACGTAAACATTCACCACGAATATTCATTGAGAAACAGCGATCACTCGACCAGATGATCAAACAATATGTTTCATTAACCCAAGCTGATTTAAGGAGAAAGCTATGTTAGACATAATGATGATAACTATCTTTGCTGTAGCAATATTTTTAGTGGTCTACCACCATGCTATTTATCCACTTATGCTAAAAATAGCCACTAAGAATAAAAAAACATCTCATCCTGAAATTAACAAACGTTGTTATATTTTTAGCGCAGCAGACAAAGAACTTAGCCGCTTTTCTATTATTATTCCGGCATTCAATGAAGCGAAATTTATTGCCGAGAAAATTAGAAATTTAAGTTTTATTGACTACCCAAGTGATCGATATGAATTAATTTTGCTCTGTGATGGTTGTCACGATGACACCCATGATATTGCCTTACAAACCTTTGCCGAGCTTGCCTGTCATGATTTAAACTATCAACTGGTAAACTTTAAAGATAACAGAGGCAAAGTGGCCGCACTCAAAGCGGGTGTTGCCAGAGCAAAATTTGACAACATTGTCTTTAGTGATGTTTCCGCCTTATTACCGGTAAATAGCTTACTTATGTTAGCGAGTCATTTTAAAAACCCTGAGGTTGGTGCCGTGTCAGGCGGCTATCAATTTATTCAAAAAGGCTCCGCTGGTGAACAATCTTACTGGCGCTATCAATCCATGATTAAAGCAAGAGAAAGCTCTCTTGCCAGTGTGCTTGGTGCCCACGGTGCTTTTTATGCACTCAGAAAGTCTTGCTATCAAGACGTTCCTGCAGATACCATTAATGATGATTTTTTGATCCCAATGAATGTCATTAAACTCGGCTACCGCGTGATATATGAGCCTAGAGTTGTCGCTATCGAGCTTGAACAAGTCAATTTAGAGCAAGATATGAGCAGGCGTTTAAGGATAGCAGCGGGAAATTTCCAACAACTGATCTATTTGTTGCCCTTGTTATCACCTAAGTATGGCTGGAATGCGATAAATTTCGCCTCAGGCAAAGCATTAAGGGCAATAACGCCTTTTATCTTAGTGTTCATATTTATCAGTAATATTTACCTTATATCTATTCACTATTTTTTCTTATCACTCTTTGTTTGCCAAATACTTTTATATAGCCTGGTTATACTGATTAACTTATTTCACATCTCACCTAAGTTAACCGTATTAAAATTGATCTGCTATTTAGTTAATGGCTACTGGGTCGCCTTAAAGGGATCCTTAAAGTACATCTTTGGTTTACAAGAAAAGATTTGGACTAAAATATAGGAGATATTATGAAACACGTTAGCTTTGTTCATCCAAGTATTACGCTTATTAAAAGAGCCATTGATTTAACTTTTGCCATAACATGTTTGTTATTAACACTGCCCTTATTTGGGCTAATAGCCCTGATGATAAAGTCATCATCACCCGGGAGCATATTTTATTGTCAGTTAAGAGTAGGAAAAATGTCAGCGGGTAAGGTGAAGCATTTCAACATGATAAAATTTCGCACTATGGTTAATAATGCCGAGGCGAGTTCAGGTGCTGTTTGGGCAACAAGTAACGATAGCCGACTCACCTCTGTCGGTCGACTACTTAGAAAAACCCGACTTGATGAAATGCCGCAATTTATTAATGTTATTAAAGGTGAAATGTCACTTATCGGGCCTAGACCCGAAAGACCTGAAATAGTGATAAAGCTAGAACAAGCTATCCCGTTTTATTCTGAGCGTACTTACGATATGACGCCCGGTATTACTGGCTTAGCACAAGTGTATCAAGGATATGATACTTGCATTGATGATGTTAAAGCTAAAATAGCTTACGACTTTGCATACTCGCTATCACTTACTAAACTAGATAGATGGTTGCTAATGGATTTAAAGATTATTTTTAAAACCATAGTAATTATGGTGTTAGGCCGCGGGCAGTAAATCCACTTTCATACTATTTTTGTCCTTGTTGTGCACTGATAAAATAAATAAGGGCAAAACGGTCGATTAAATAATAATTCAGCGAAGCGGATTTAACACCAGATGCGATTAAAGGATAAGGATAAGGTTAAGCCTATGACTAAGATTAATGTAACTTGTATTGGTGGCGGCCACGGTTTAGGCCACCTGTTAGAAGCTATCAATGATTTTGACTTTGTTAGTTTAACTGGCATTGTCTGTACCACGGATAATGGAGGCTCTACTGGCCGTTTAAGGGAGAGCTGCGATACAATTTCCTGGGGGGATATTCGCTATTGTTTGTCAAAATTAACTAAAGTGGCATCAACTAAGTCACTGTTATTAGAATACCGCTTCGATAAACTAGGTGACCTATCTGGACACAGCTTGGGAAATTTAATGTTTTGTGCCGTTGATTCTATTTGTATCCGGCCTACCGAAACTGTGCAGGTGATGCGGGAATATTTAGGTATTAAAGCGACCATTTTACCTATGTCTGATGTGGTCACCAACTTAGTGAGCCATTCGGCTGATCATTGTTATATAGGTGAGGTTGAAGTTGATGACCACGCTAACCAAGGTATCAAAGAGCTGGCTTTAACACCTGTGGTAAAACCAAGCGAAGAAGTTTTACACGCCTTAAAAAATGCCGATGTTTTATTCCTGGGTCCTGGCAGCTTTTATACCAGTACTTTACCCAGTCTGTTAATGGATGCGGTGATTGAGGTGATTAATCACAATTCTAAACTAAAGGTTTATTTTATTACTAATGTGCAAGACGAATTTAATAACCAATATGACCAAACACATTACCAACTTGGCTTTATGAGGAAACTCGGCTTAACAAAAACGGTGCATTCTTTAATCCCTCGCCATCGCGTTTCTCATTGCACCGACTTATGTAAACCTTACACCATAGCTGATCTTCCTGCAGATACTAGCGGTAGGCATCAACAGCCCTTTTATCGAGAGCAGTTACTTGAACTCATTAAGCCATACTAATGTAAAATAAATAGCCAACAAGCTATAGCAAGCTTGTTAACATACTAATCACCGGTAATAGCTCTAAGAGTAATTCCACTAAATTATTGCCCACTTGTGCTGGTTAAAATTGCCCAAGGCGGCGTTGATCTGAAATATTTATCATTTGCACAACAAGATGACAAAATTAATGGCACGGGTCTAACAGGCTTCCTTTAGCTTTTGACTACTTTTGTGACTGCTTTTAACAAACAGCCCCACGAAACACCTCTATTCGCAATTTGCATTCTATTATGCCTATTGATAAAACCATACAAAACTCAACACACTCAAACCACTGATATTAAACACAAAAAACATTGGCTCGAACATTGCTCAACTAACTGTGTATTAACTAAAATGGTGGGTCTGCTATGTTAAATGAAACTTATAAAATAAATAATGATTTTATTATTAAACTCCACGGTGACTTTGATGCTGATACGGTAAAAGACATGAAAGAAGATATAGAAGCGTACAGTACATTAAGTACAAATATCATCTTCGATCTCGAACAAGTTCCCTTTATCGATTCATCAGGCATTGGCGCAATCGTTTTTTTATATAAAAGAATGGTGGCTAAAGGCTTTAGTGTCTCCGTCACGGGTTTAACACAGCAACCGTTAGAGCTATTTCAAATGCTGTTTCTAGATAAAACCATAGACTGTTACTCCACTATTGACTGTTACTTAGAAACATCACCTAACTTGCAAGTTGCCAGCTAATGTTTATCCAGCCTGTGCTGTTGTCACTATGCGCTGCCATAATTTTATCTGGCTGTAGTAGCAGTAGTACAACCAAAAAAGTAGATTCCCACAGCAACTTACTTGTTAGTGTTGCAACATCGTCCGGTTTAGACAAAACGCATATGCAAGTTTATATAACCAGCGCAGCGGCTCAACTATTGTTACTGGAGCAACAAGAAGCTAAACCCTGTATCTCAGGCCAGCTGTCTATTGCACATACCTATTTGTCCCAAGCAAGCGCAGAACATACTGCAGGTATGGACAAAGATGCTTTTATAACATTGCTGCAACTCGACCGGCAAGTTCGCAAAATTCGCTGTATAAATCAATATATAAAGGGTCAATTAGGTTGTGGCTATACCAACAAAAAAATAATACTTAAGCGTTGGTATGATGAGGGAGATTTTAATCAATGTAAAAACCCTGTACTTGCAAAATCAGAGCCGAAATTAGAACCTAAACCAAAGGAGACTAGTGAAGAAAAGTACATGCTAATTACTGAAGCCTTGCATGATTTTGATCAAGACCAAATAAAGCCCATATATCACCATTCGCTCAATAAACTGATTAAATTAATTAAGCGTTACCCAAACTCCACTTTAGTCATCAGTGGCCATACAGACACGATAGGAAGCAGTGAATATAACAGTCAACTAAGTAAAAGAAGAGCGCAAAACGTAGCAAAATATTTTACCAAAAAAGGCATTAAATCAGCACAAATCATAATAAAAAACAAGGGTGAAGAAAACATCAGGGAAGTTGAGAAAAGTGATGCTGCAAGAGTTTTTAATCGCTATACATCGATCACCTTATCTTTAGATACCCGCGGGAAAAGTAACATATAGGGAATTGACCATGTTTAAATTATTAATAGCAATGCTGAGCTGTATATTTGTTATGAGCCATGTTCAAGCAGCAGAAATTATCATCCGTCCGGGTGATGTACTGCAAATTGAAATCCCCGGTGAAGTTGAATTTGAAAACAGTTTTCAAGTAAAACGCGATGGGTCGCTCAATTTACCAGAAGTAGGTAAAGTTGCCATTATCGGTAAAACGCTACAGCAAGCAAATGACTATCTAGCCAAACTCTTAGGCCAAGAATATCGCGCCATCAATAATTTTAAAATTTACTTAATTGAAAGACGTGTACCTATTCAAGTGTTAGGTTTTGTTAACATCCCTGGTATGGTCGATTTACCCCAAGACGGCAACATACAAATGGCGCTACAAGAAGCAGGTGGTGCTAGTTCAGGCGCGCAACTCGATAGAATACAGTTAAATCGTCAAGGACAAATCACCACCTTTGATTATAAAAAATATTTAGACACGGGGGATTTTTCAATTTTACCTAAAATTGAGCCCTTAGATGTCATCTTTGTACCGGCCTCCCCTTTGATTGGCAATGTACAAATGGATTTCGATGCAGCAACCTTATCAGCCAGTGGTGATGGCTCTGAGTCCGAAACAGCGATTAAAGTTTTTGGTGAAGTGATAAAACCCGGGGTATTTTCTTTTAAACAAGGTAATACCGTAGTCGATATGTTAATGAGAGCTGGTGGCGTAACACGCTATGCTGGCGTTGAACATATTCGCGTGATTAACAACGGTACACCTCAACTTTTTGATCTAAAAACCTATTTAGATACCGGTGATGCTTCTCATATGCCAAAAATTGCACCGGGATCCACCTTGTTTGTTCCCATCCAAGAAGAAGAAGTTAAAAGTGGCTTACGCACTATTTATGTTATGGGCGAGGTTTTTAAGCCCGGAGCATATGAAGCGCCTGCAGGTAGTAAATTTTTTGATATATTAGCCAATGCCGGTGGCCCAACACGCTTTGCCGAGTCGAGAAAAATTAGAATTATTCGCACCACAGGGAAAGTTGATGCTTTTGATCTACAAGCTTATACCGAAGGTTTAACGCAAGTCACTATCCCGACAGTATCGCCAGGAGATGCCATTTTTGTCCCTGAAAAGACTGACATGAATGAAAAATCTTGGCTTAAAATAACACCTGACAGCGCGATTAGAATCATGGGTGCGGTGAAAAAGCCTGGCCGATATGAATGGGGCAATGAAATGAGCTTTCTTGATATTCTGGCCCATGCCGGTGGGCCCACTCAAGATGCTGACATGTCTCAAGTAAGAGTCATTAAAAAAGGTCAGAGCAAGCGCATGGAGCCCTTCGATTTAGATAGCTTCATCACCGAAGGCGGCGACTTCGCTTTATTACCTAAAGTATCAGCAGGCGACACTATTATTATCAGTGAGCGACCACGTGATGTTATCGATAATAAAGCGCGCTGGTTACGTCAATCTCAAGAGTCATCAATTTATGTTTTCGGCCAGGTAGGCCAGCCGGGACGATATGCTTTTAATAATAAATTACACTTTTTAGATATCCTTTCAGCGGCTGATGGACCAAATCAGCATGCGGATATTCACAATATCAAAATTACCCATCGTAATAATTTTAAAAGCAAAGTAAGCACCGTGGATTTGGGTTTGTATTTTGAAACTGGCGATGAGACCTTATTGCCTCGAGTTAAATCTGGCGACACTATTTATGTCCCGGAAAGAAACAAACCATGGATCGACAATAAAAAAGAACAAACGGTTCGGATCATAGGTGCGGTAGAAAAACCAGGACGTTACAAGTTCAGCTCAGACATGACAATTTTAGATATATTGGCTGAATCTGGCGGCCCCACCCAAACAGCTTATTTAGAAAAAATTATGGTAGTGAATATTTCTAGAAGCCAGTCAGAGGAAAATGTTAGCCACGTTTTTGATTTAGAAAATTTTATTGAACACCCTGATTTCACCACCTTGCCTCTGGTACGTGTTGGTGACACCATTTTTGTACCTGACGTATCCCAAAGCAATTGGAATGTTTTTATGGATAATGTCAAAGACATGCTGAGCATAGTCTCGCTTGTTGCCATTGTTGGAGGATTATAATATGCAAGAATTACCGGTTCATTATGCCGAAGTTGAAGCCATTTATAATCAAACTATTGGGTCTGGCTATAAAACCTTAGCTATTACGTCAGCTAAAGCAGGAGAAGGAAAAAGCACTATTGCGCAAGCGATTGTTGAACGAGCGCAGATTGTTGGCAAAAAGGTGTTATTGGTTGAAATGAATACCTTTAACCCTGCTTTATCTGAACAGCTAAGAAGGACAATGACAGACCTGCCAACTGACAATTCCATCATAACCGTTAAAAGTAAAGGTTATAGCTTACTGCCCGCACCGAAAAACATTCGTGATGTACTACAATACCGAGAAAGTAATTTATTACTTGCCTCAATCAAGCAATGGCTAGTTAATTTTGATTGTATTATCTTTGATACCTCAGCATTAACCTCACTAAACCAAAGTAACATACCTGCTGAGATTATTTGTGCAGTGTGTGAAGGCGCGGTCCTGGTGATTGAAGCAGGATCAACACCAGCAAACTTGATACAAGAAGGTGTGGACAAACTTAAACTAAAAAAGGTTAACTTAATCGGCTCGATATTAAATGATAAAACGAATCCATCGCTATTAACTGAATTACAAAGAGAAAGCTATCGCCTTAATCGACTATGCCCTGAGTTAATGACTAAGCTAAGAAAGAAATTAGCCAGTATTGTTTTACTCAACATTTCTGTTTAGCAGAAAATCCCACACACATTATTTGTTAAAATCAACCTGAGTTTTTATCGCATAATGATCTGACCAGGTAAACTTATTAATACGTTGGCGAGCACAAATACTTGCTGGCTTCGACACCCATAAATGGTCAATGGCTAAAGCAAAGAAAGACAAAATATAACGCTTATTCGGCCATGAATTAACAAATTCTGTATTCATGCCCTGCTTTAAATTATTTATTCTATTTGAATGTGTAGAAAGGTTTAAATCCCCTATCACTAATGAATATTTTCCTGTTGAGTTTTTAAGCTCGTCTTTAAGTTGGTACAAGGTTTTATTTCGAATTTGCCAAAGCGCTTCATTACGTGGTGAAGGTGGGTGTAAGCTGTGCAAACTGATAGTAGTAAAAGGTAGTTGCCATTGACTCGATATTAAAAATGAATTTTGACCATTTTTATAATAGTTAATATTAGCAAAGGCATAACGACTAAACAGTAGCTGGTCACTAAAAACTTGCTGCTGTGCACTACCCCCGCTAATAAAATGAGGGAAGTAAGGACTTAACGCTACTATCATTTGCCGCTTTAACTGCTGACTAACCCCTTGTAAGGCAATTAAATGATATTTTTCTGCGATGAGATGCTCTATTAAGGGTATTAACTCGTTGTCCGCTGCCTGGTACTTAATGTTGAATTGAAAAATAGTAATACTGTCGCTACAAGGTTGATTATTGAAGGCCACGCTATGACTTAAAGCTGCCAAATTATTTAAGAAAAGTGCCAAAATAAAATTAACTAACAAATAAATAACGCACTGTTGCAAAGAAAGAAAATAGATAAATACCAGCATCAAGACTAGATAAATAAGCAAGATAGTAAAAGGTGTTGAAGCCGCGTTTTCAAGCCACCAAGGCGAGTGGACCTTCCGCATTAAATACCAAATAAGGCTGGGTAATAATATAACTATCGAGGTAATCACTAGTCTGGTTTCTATCAATATTTCCCTCCTCTTTTAAGTCACAATACTTTTACCCTTAAATTTTAGCTCAAAATATATAGCTTTACTCAATTGTTCCGTATCAAGGTAATTAACTCATCTAATTCAAACAACTCCAATAACTCAAAGTTCAAATAGATAACAATTCAACCAAGCTGATTACTAGTTTGCTTTGCAAAGCAAAAACCAAAATGCATATTGCAATTAATTATGCACAATCACTCAGTCAGAGTAGTGCTACAGCCGTATTTTTAACTGGTCTGCTTTATGCATATTCAAGATATAATACCTTTGATAATAGGTTTTCCATGACAACAGATAATCTAAACATAGCGTTACTGCTCGATAGTAAAGATTATGGTGGCATAGAAACTCATGTTGCTAACCTTGCCAAAGGTCTGCATAAATCAGGTCATAGTGTACAAATTATTTTATTGAACAACTATGGTGAGCACCCCGTCTTTGAATCTGAGCAATTCCTTCGTTCAATACTGATAAAATTAGACGGTGGTCTTAAATCAGTCTTTACATTATTAAAAAAATCAAATATTAATCTTGTGCACACTCATGGCTATAAAGCCGGAATTATTGGCCGAATCAGCTGTAAATTGACCAACAAAGCGGTCGTTTCTACTTTTCATTCTGGCGAGAAAGGCAATATTAAAATTAGGCTATATTCATGGCTTGACCGTATAACGGCTCACTTCTCCCCCTGCATCTGTGTCTCAGAACAAATAAAAAAATCAGCCAACTTAAGCGCCGAGGTAATCCAAAATTTTGTTGAACTACCCACTCAGTCATTAAAAACAACTGCGCCAGCAACGCAAATAGCCTTTGTCGGTCGATTAAGTTTTGAAAAAGGTCCTGATGTATTTCTCCGTCTTGCCAAGCAATTACCCCAATACAGTTTTTCAATCTATGGCGATGGCCCCATGTCAGAGGAGATAAGTGCAACTGCATCTGACAACATGGAAATAGTGGGGCAAGTAACCTCAATGCTGCCACACTGGCCCAAGATAAACCTGTTATGTATTACCAGTCGAGAAGAAGGTTTGCCACTCGTTGCCATTGAAGCACTCGTTCGGGGAATTCCTGTTATTAGTTTTGATATTGGAGGCATCTCATCGGTGGTAATCAATGATCTTAGTGGCTGGTTAATAGCACCATTTAATGAAGCTGCCTTTATTGAGTCAATTAAACAGGGTCAGACGTTATCACAAGCACAACGAAGTAAAATGTCCTTATTTGGCTATTTGCATATTAGAAATAATTTTTCTTGTAACGCGGTTATCCCTCAAATTTTTAATGTTTACCGTAAAGCGTTAATAGGGGTGTCACATGTTAAATAGTCGATATAAAAGTCTGTTAAACCAATCTGCACTTTATGGCCTAAGTATATTCCTGATGAAAGGTATTGCTTTAATTATGCTGCCTATTTATACCAGTTATCTAACGCCAGCAGATTATGGCCGCCTAGAGGTGCTGGTGATATTTGCTAATATAGCCTGTATTGTTTTAGGTTTTGGTTTGGTTGAAGCATTATATCGTTTTGTCGGTTTAGCTGATGGCATCGATAAAAAGCGACGTCATGCGGCAGAATGTTTATTAGTGGCCGGCATCATTGCTATTATTTCCTATGCAACTTTTCATTTTTATGCCAAAGATTTACTGCCTTATTTACCTGGAGAAATCAGCGAAAATGAACTCTATCTACTCGGCATAGCCCTTTCTGTAGAAGGCTTAATTAATATTCCATTAACTTGGTTACGGATCACTGAGCGAGCAGGGTTATTTTTCGTCATTACGATGTTGAAAGTATTATTGCAAGTTTCACTGACTTTTTATTGGTTGATTAATGGCTGGGGTATCACCAGTATTTTAGCCGCAGGAGCCTTGTCCTCAGTCGTTGTTGCAATTATTTTATGTATTATTCAATTAAAAGAAACCCCCATCAGTTTCTCAATAAAACACCTGAAAAGCATAATCTATTATGCGGGACCTATTTTTATTGGTGGTGCAGCTACCTTTACCCTGTCGGGCATGGACCGATGGTTACTGGCCGAACATTTTGGTGCCACAGAAATTGCTGCCTATGCCATAGCAATCAAGTTCGCCTTAGTCCCTACCCTACTTATTCAGCCTTTTACTTTATGGTGGTTTCCTAAACGGTTTTCGGTGCTTAAAGAGCATAATGGTAAAAATATAAACGCACACTTTGCTGTGCTCGGTGCCATTATTTCCGTACTTATGTGTGGTGGCCTTGGTTTATTAGGTCCGTTATTAATTCAAACGTTAACACCGGTAGATTACCACGCAGCGATTGGAATTTTACCTTGGTTGCTACTTTGTACTTTATTGAAAATGTTATCCGATTTGTTAAACCTTGGTTGTTTCGTTGAAAAAAGCTCTCAACTGCAAATGAACATTAACCTAGTGGCCTGTGGCTTTGGTGGACTTTTACTGATCATCTTGGTGCCACAATTTATGGTGGCAGGAGCCTTGGCAGCGCTCATTATTGCTAATGCCATACGTATGGGACTTTTCTATTACTTCAGTCAAAAGAAAGTCTACCTGCCCTACAAATTTGGTTATTTATATCCGGCAATCAGCGCCGCAATTGTCGCCACTTGGTTTGGGCAAATTAACTAAGGCAGCTTATGACATATTCTCCTTTAAGTATGACCAGTATGGTGCTTATGTTAATGCTAACAACATTCGCGCTATATTTTTTCCCTCACCCGATAATATTCATTGTTATAGGATTAATTCCCTTTGCTCTATGGGGTATGGTCAACTTCTCATTTTATATTGTTTTAGCCTTTGTCATTTTTTCTTTTTTTCGAATCCATGAAATATTTCCTTTTTTAGAGCCACTGAAATTACCTTTACTACTGGCGTTAGCGGCACTATTTGTTATTGGTTTACGAGCAACAATCAGCCAAAATCTGCACCCTTATTGGTGTCCACAATTTACCTTATTAATACTGTTCTTTTTACTGATAACACTTGCGGTCCCCTTTGCCAGCAACGTTGGTGTGGCAACAAATGCTTGGACAGGGGTTTACAGCAAAATTATCTTAATGACCTTTGTTATAGCCTGGATGATGCGGCACGAGAGCCACTTTATCACCGCCAGCCGGGTATTTATTTTTGCTGGTGCCTGTGTTGGTCTGGTTGCCATATCAAACAAACTTAATGGTATTGGTTTAGTTGAGGGCACTCGAGTCACTATAGGCCGAGACATCGGCTCTTTACTGGGCGACCCAAATGATCTGGCCTTGGTACTTTTGTACCCTATGGCATTCGCAATAGCCACTTTCCTAGAGAAGTCTCTTTCAAAGTTTGAACGATTCTTTAGTTTTAGTACTTTTTGTATTTTATTTTATGCGCTACTAGCCACTCAAAGCAGGGGCGGCTTGTTAGGTTTTTTAGCGGTAGCAAGCATATTCGCCTATAACCGCATTCGATCCAAAGTTTTATTATTTTCAGGGGCAGCGTTTTCTCTAATAATTTTATTTGTTGTTGCCGGCATCAGCAAAAGATCATCAGGCGGCGCTGCAGAAGCAGGCATAGATGAATCAGCAATGGGGAGACTATATGCCTGGGAGGCCGCTTGGAATATGGCACTAGACAACCCCATCTTCGGCGTAGGCATTAGTAATTTTTATTACAATTACTTTTTTTATAGCACCCATTGGGATGGATTAAACCATGCCGTACATTCCACCTGGTTTGGTGTACTGGCTGAATCTGGTTTTGTTGGTTTTATGCTGTTCGTTGCGCTAATTGTCAGCACATTATTGATGTCTTTAAAAATGCTGAAAACAATCAAAGTTGAACATCATACTCCAGGCATACGAGTTGCCTTGAATGCTGCGCCAGCAGGAATTATTGGTTTTATCGTTTCTGGAACATTTTTAACGCAAGGATTTCTTTGGCCAATCTATTTGCAAGTGGCTTTAGTTATCGCTTTAAACAGGTATCTTTACTACACAAATGACTCGATAAAACCCTAAAAAAAAACGGAAATGTGTAGCAAACTAGAGGAAGTGAATATGTCTAATACTATCGCACAAGTTAAAGGAATTAAGCCGCGGATTTTATATGTTCATTACGGTGATAACTGGCTCAGAGGCAGTGAAATAGTTTTATTAGACTTACTTAAGTCAGCTAAAGACAACCATTACGCCCCGGTACTTTGGTGTAATAGTGAAGTTCTAGCAAAAAAAGCAAGCGATTTAGGTGTGGAAGTCATCGTTGATAACTTCGTTTGCCTGGGTTATTGGACTCTACCTAGATGGAATTTCGCACAATTTTTCAAACTACTTGTTAAAGCTAAAAAGCTCATAAAAGATTATAAAATTGCTTTAGTGCACAGTAACAATGGTGCACCCTGCCAGTGGATGGTTCCTATCTGTAAATTGACAGCTACGCCTTTACTGCTGCATTTACATGCGCGTTATATGTATAGAGACAGGTTAACCCTATTGTTTCACGGCGCTGATAACATCATAGGCGTCAGTCAATCAGTCACCAAACTATTCAAAAAAAATGAATTCAGTAATCAACAGGTAGATGTTATTTATAATGGGATTGAGCCAAAGCGAGTACTTTGTTCCTGCCCTCGTGATATTAGAGCTGAGCTATCAGCCACAAAAACTGACTTTGTTATCTTGTATATGGGTTCACTAATCCCTAGAAAATCAGTGTCTCAATTATTATATGCTGTAGAGAAATTAAAAAGTCACTATCAAATAAAACTTGCCATTGTTGGCTCCGGCAGTGAAGCAGCCAAATTAACTCATTTGGCTGCTCAATTGGCCTTAACTCATCACGTTAAATTTTTTGCCGCGAGCGATAAAGTGGCAGAAATTTATTCTAGTAATGCCGATTGTTTCATTTCTGTGCCAAGCGAAGAGGTTTTTGGTTTAACACTGGCCGAGGCAAGTATTGCCAAGTTAGCCATCATTACCAGTAATATCCCTGGCATTAATGAAATATATACCGACCAAGAAAATGCCTTATTAATATCACCAAACAATATTGACCAGCTCGTTAGCGCAATAAAGACCTTAATTGAACAACCCTCTTTAAGAAAGCAACTCGCTGAAAACGCGCAAAAACATATAGTAAAAAAATTCTCGGTAAAACGACAGTTTATTGCTTTCAACCTTGCTTATCAAAGCTTGTTGCAGGGTGAAAACCAGCTCAGGGTTAGCCAAGCTGTTGCCTCGCACGCTAAAACATTATTAACAGCCTGTTTAAGAAAAGTCTTCACTAAGGTAATGGCTAAACCCTTAACTAACTATTTAACGAAAGGCTATAAGCATTTACTGTTGAAGTTTTCATGGGGGAAGAGTCATGACTAAACGTGTATTAATTTATGATCCTGTGCCTTTTAAGGGTGGCTCAAAAACAGTGATGAAAACAATAATCGCTGAATTACCTAGCAGTATTGAAGTATGGGTTATTTCAAATGACAGAGACTCATGGTGTGACGGCTGCGACGTTAATGTACATTTTGTACCCTTGTTTTCTCCTCGTTACCTGCAGAATAAAACCACCGGCATACTTTACTTTATCGAGCACTTTATTTATTTAGTCTCTTTGTTAGCTAATATGATAAAACTGAAAAGATTTAGTAAAATAATCGGTTTTTCCGGGCCGTGTGTAGATTTTTCTCTATACCTACTCACTTCAATAATTAACATCGACATTATTCAGCTTATTCAAGGTAATATTACTGACTCTAGAATTTCAGCTTTCGGTTTAAAACGAGCCAAGCAAGTGTTTTACTTGCCTTCCACTTATGCCTCAATTTTACGCGCTTTAAAATGCCATAGTCATAATGTAAACATAGCAGACCATAAATTTATGCCATTTGTTAATGGTATTAACTGCTCAACTATAAAAGTAAAAGAGTCTAGTAATAAAAATATCGATAAAGTTGGTTTTTTATGGGCTGCCTCGTTATTAAAATGGAAGCGGGTAGAACTATTTATCGCTGCAATGGCTAAGCTAAATAGTCGCTATAAAGACCTAGATAAAATTTTTGCCAGTGTTTGTTATATTGAGCCAAAAACTGACGCTTATATAGAAGTCGCGAACCTTGAGAAGGTTGATAATATTTACTGGTATGCGGACCCTAATAATCTAAATGAGATTAGGGCAAGCTCATCAGTGTTTATCTCTACTGCAGAAGATGAACCTTTTGGCCTATCAATTTTAGAATCAATGGCTGCAGGACTCGCCATAGTAATTCCTGCTGATAATGCTTATTGGGATCAACAGCTAACGGACGGGTTTGATTGCGTAAAATATGATCCAAATAAGTTGGAAAGTTTAGTGCAAGTTTTAACTCGCCTAGTCAATGAACCCAGTTTTTTATTAAAAATTGCTCAACAAGCTAAACTTTCCGCACAACAATATTGCCAATTAGATTGCTATTCTCATATTCTTAAATGCATTCCTAATTAGCAAAATCAACTTTGCAAAATGCAACTGGCAACTTAACACAATCGTAAGTTGTTTATTTTATTACTTAAAATAAACGGTCTGATAACTGCATAACCAAGATAGGAAATAGGGATGTAGATTAATAATTTAAAGAGGTAATTATTATGTGTGGGATTATTGGAGCAGTAGCAAAATCAGCAATAACACCGGTATTAGAGGGTTTAGCCAGACTTGAATATCGCGGTTATGACTCTTCGGGTATTTCAATATTAGCGAATAATGAAATTAAAACGATAAAAGCACAAGGTACACTGAGCAACCTAAAGCAAAGACTATTAAGCCAAGCACTAGAGGGTGACTGTTGCATAGGTCATACCCGCTGGGCAACACACGGCAGAGCTAATGTAACCAACGCACATCCTCATCAATGTGGCCAAGTCTCTGTGGTCCACAATGGCATTATCGAAAACTACCTACAGCTAAAGCAAAAATTAATTCAATGGGGTCATCACTTTAATAGTTCAACTGACAGTGAAGTGATCCCTCATTTAATCAATCACTATCTGTCTCAACAAATGACTCAGGAACAGGCGATTAAGAAAGCTATCGCCCAGTTAAAGGGTAGCTATGCCTTGGGTGTGTTAATTAATGGTGTCAGCAATAACCTCTACGCGATTAAGCAAGGTAGTCCATTAGTGATATCACAAGGTAATGAGGGGGCTTATATGGCTTCAGATGCCATGGCTTTAGGCGCTGATAGTGGCAAAATATATTACCCTAAAGATAATGAATTAATAAAGTTAAACAGCCATGAAATAACTTTATGTGGTGGCGCTAACAATAATGAAATTCATTATATCAATAACAAACATTGCGCTAAGTTAGTATCAAAAGGAACACGTAGCTCTTTCATGGAAAAAGAAATCTTTGAACAAGTGGATCTGCTTAAAAGACTGTCGGTTAATAATCATACTAGCGAATACTCAACAATTAACTTTAAGGACTTAACTAAAATCACCATTATTGCTTGTGGCACCTCATATTATGCCGCTTCTGTAGCAAAAGCTTGGTTTGAGAAATACGCCAACATCTTAGTTGAAATAGATATAGCCTCAGAATATCGTTATCGTTCACCTATTGTTACCAATAATGAATTAGCTATTTTTGTCTCACAGTCCGGAGAGACCGCAGATACACTTGCCGCATTACGGTATGCAAAAAGTAAAAAAGCACAAACACTCGCCTTAGTAAACGTGGTCAACAGCACCATAGCGCGGGAGGCAAACTTTACCTTTGAAATTTATGCGGGCCCTGAAATTGGTGTTGCTTCAACCAAAGCGTTTAGCTGTCAGTTAGCCATATTTTATAAAATGGCACTGGAAGCAGCAAAACAAAGAGCCTTTATAGAAAAGGCTGAGTTAACTCAATTAGCACTAAACTTTGCCCAATTACCCGACACCATAGAGAAAGTTTTACAACGCTGTGCCGAGATAAAAAGCATGGCTAAAAAGCTATGTAAATATTCAAACATCCTTTTTCTCGGTCGTGGCGCACTCACGCCTATTGCACAAGAAGGTGCCTTGAAACTAAAAGAAATTAGCTATATTCATGCTGAAGCTTATGCCGCTGGCGAATTAAAACATGGTCCAATTGCTTTGCTTGATGAACACATGCCAGTACTAGTGATTGCACCTAAAAATGCCCTGACAGATAAACTGCTGTCAAACATTCAAGAAGTACAAGCACGCAATGCGCCATTGTTTATTATTGGTGATAAATATATTAGGGAACATATTCACTTACAAGAAGATCAGTTCTTTGAACTGCCAGCAATACCTGAGTCCATACTGCCGATAATTAGCGTTATCCCCATGCAATTACTCGCCTTATATAGTGCTCAGATACTAGGGAAGAATGTTGATCAACCCAGAAACTTAGCTAAATCGGTGACAGTAGAATGAATACTTTTAACATAAACCACGCCAAGCAATGGGCTAAAACAAGTGATAGTTTTTTAGCCCAATTGATAAAAACACTATGGTTTAAAATTAAAGCCATAGAAATGCCGAACATCCCTTTTGTATTTAAACTACTTTATTACGTTCACCTAGTGTTCAAGCATGTAATTTCCGATGTATTACGCATCATTTATTACACACCTTTGCTCAAATCTCGACTTAAAAACAACCCTAAACAGCTGTACTTATATGGTGGTTTACCCGTCATAATTGGCAGTTTAGACATTATTATGGGAGACAAAGTCAGGTTCGCTGCTATGACCACCATAAGCGGCCGTGCTGTCGGACAGTACATTCCTCAGTTAATCATTGGGGATAATGTCGATATTAGTTGGCGTACCTCAATATCGGTCGGTAAGACGATTACCATTGGCAATAATGTTCGTATGGCTGGTGATTGTTATTTAGCTGGCTATCCTGGACACCCGGTTAATGCCAAGTTACGTGCTTTAGGTAAGCCCGATGAAGAAGCGCAAGTCGGAGATATTATTTTAGAAGACGACGTTTGGTTAGCCACTGGAGTAAAAGTAATGTCTGGGGTGACAATAGGCCGCGGCACAATCGTCGCGGCAGGTAGTGTTGTTACCAAAGACTTGCCCTGTTTTGTCTTAGCGGCAGGTGTACCAGCAAAGGTGGTTAAATCAATTGAGGGGGAAAGCCATGAATGTTTGTAAAGGAAAGTCAACGTCTTCAGTGACTGTAGGTAAAAATAGGCCGCTAATTGTTTTCGGCGAAGACTGGGGCGCACACCCTAGTTCAACCCAGCATATAGTAAAAATACTAGGCCAAAACCGGCAGATAATTTGGCTTAATTCAATTGGTCTAAGAAAGCCAAAGCTAACACTGCATGATGTTTCGAGGCTGTTTAACAAAGTAAAATCCTTCATTGTCAATCAGCAAAAGAGCAATAAAACTAAAGATGGCAGTAGTAATAGTAATGACAATAACAACAGTCAGTTCATCATCATTAACCCTTTAGTTATCCCCTGTGCAAATAGCTGGCTTTCTTTAAAGCTGAGCAAGACTATTTTGAACTGGCAACTCAAGTTAGCCTGCGGGGGGCTTAAGTTAAAAGATGCCATTATTTGGGCCTCTTTACCTACCTCTGTTGATTATTTAGAACTCTTTGGCAAAGCCCCTTGTGTGTATTATTGCGGCGATGATTTTGCTAACCTAGCCGGGGTTGATCACCATTTTGTATCACAAAAGGAGCGTGAGTTAATAGGAAAATCGCGTTATATTTTTACCGCCAGTGAGAAGCTGCTAGATAAATTCCCTACCGAGAAAGTTGTTAATATCCCCCATGGCGTCAACTTTTCACTGTTCAGTAAACCTGTCGAGACTACGCCTTTGGATTTACCACAAGGTAAACCTATAGCTGGTTTTTATGGCAGTATTTCAGCCTGGTTAGATCAAGATTTATTAGTGCAAACAATTACAGCATTACCTCATTGGTGTTTTGTCTTTATCGGCAAAGTTGACTGTAATGTCGATAAACTGCAACAATTTTCTAATGTCTATTTTCTTGGCGCTAAGCCTCATGTTGACTTGCCTAAGTA
>JALJPA010000220.1 GCA_022969215.1 Colwellia sp.
GTAGTTTCTAATCCTTTGAATTTGTGGGATATTAATGTAAATTACATTTTTAATTATGGAACGGATATTACTGAGCCGGCTCCATAATAAGCTGTTAGTTTTTTATCAGGTATCGGAGCTAGATTTAAATATGGAGCCAAAAATAGTGTTAATCGAAGAAAGTAAAAAAACAGATATTGAAGCAGACTTAATAGAAGATAACAAAGTTAAAAATGAAACTGTTACGACATAGTTGCATTTCGAATTACTAAAACAATATGCATGGCTTTCTTCAGTAATAATAGGTGCTGTTATCATTTTGATTCAGCTTAAGGTAGTTCCCTTTAGTTCAGAGCTTTATCTTCCTTTTGGTTGTTTTGGCACCTCTATTTTGATTTCACTATTCGGGTAAGATTACATCGTTGACTCATTGGTTAAAGGGAAAACTATATATGGCATATCCAAACAAATAAAAATTTTTCGTCATCTTGCTATGTTTACATTGTTTTTTGGTACAGGGATACTTACAGCTAGGCTTATGCAAAGCTTTGCTTAACGGACAAAAAACAGTTGGTTGTTTTCACTCCGTTCAACATTATAACCAACAATTTTTTGCCGCTTAATGCGGCGTTAGTTTTTCAAGGAGGAATGGTGTATTTAAAAGTATTAGGGTGGATGTGTATTCTAATCGAGGTAATAGTTCTTGCGCCAAGTATAGTGCCCGGTGCAATGTCAGCCCTAGCATCAATTATTACTCTGTTAATATTGGTTATATCTATAGTTACAATTAAGACTGGAAATCTATTTTATTTTAAAGTTACAGCTGTAATTTCAGGTATTAGTATATTTATCGTTAATGATAGTCTTCGGCTTTATGGTTCATTGCCACAAGTACCGTGGGAGTTTCAAGTAGGTTTCTACAGTCTTTTTATAATCATTTGTGGTCTAACAATTTATTTTGCTAAAAGACGTGCTGGTGTTATGAAAAACTAACAAGAAAATCAACAGGGACACGTAACGCTTGTTCGGTTCCACTTCGTTTCACATTTTAGCAAGCATTACTTAGCCCGTTATTTGGGCGTTATACACTTAGAGGTAATCGATGATTCAGAGTATTTACGATGGTATGTGGGATCGGTTTGTAGTTGCATCTAAGAGTAATGAATATGACTTAGATGCAAACCTCCTTGACCTTGAAAAAGATACTCGTAGAGGCATAACTGCTCTAGCATACCTCAATCAGGGGAACAGTAGTGTTGTGGACAAAATCAACAGTTTTCAGCGAGCAGTCCAATATATTGAGCCTGATCAGTACTATCAACCGCGTGAAGACCTTCATTTGACCCTTTTGTCGGTTATAACCTGTGTCCCTGAATTTAAACTCAGTGACATTGATGCTGAGGCATATATCCAAGTATTCAAGTCTGTGCTAAGGAGAGCGGAGCCCATAGAAGTGAAATATCAAGGTGTCAGTGCCTCAACTAACTGCATCATAATACAGGGTTATCCCGTGGATGGTGCACTTGAGCAATTAAGAAGTACCCTTAAGAGTGAATTACGATCTGTAGGTTTAAGGTCAAGTTTTGACAGCCGATATAACTTGGTCGGCGCGCATAGCTCGGTTGTAAGGTTTAGGGTTCCAATTAGCATGAGTGAGAGTCTTTTAGCGTTATGCCAGAAATATCGCAACCATGACTTCGGCAGCATCGTGTTTAGTGAACTGGAGTTGGTTTTTAATAATTGGTATCAGACGTCATCGGTGACGAAGTGCTTGTCTAAAGGAACTTTGGTTTCTGAAATTCGTGTATAACAAGCACTTTAAACGGAACAAAAACAGGTAACCGCTAAGGTCTTCTTGGTGCGCTTAGTTAACGTAAGGAATTTAAAATATTAATGTCTACTAAGAGCAAAAAGCAGTAGCTCAAACATCTTCTAGTTATCCTTTTATACTGAAACCAATTTAAATTAAAGTTTGTTAATCTTATGTTGTTAATTCAACTGATTGATAATTTTAGGTGTGTCAGTTTTTTTTGCACTTTACCTTTCTAATATTTGTATAACTCTTCATCACATTGAAATTATTTGGTATTTTATGTTTGGTATGATTTTTGCCTTAAAGTAAAAAGATTGATAAATAACAATTCTAACTATACTCGCCATAACTAATGGAAAAGGATTAAAAGGACAATACAATGAATATAAAAATGTTAAAAGCAGCTTTTGCTGGTTTAGTTTTATCTGTAAGTGGCTTTGCTAATGCGGGACTAATAATAGATTTTTCAGACTCAGGTTCAGATACTATTATTACTTTTTCTGGAACCTTTGATTATACAGGATTAAATGTTGCTTCTACTGAGAACGCGTATTGGGGGACTGGAAGTCAAGCTATAGGTAGCGATCAAGATATAATTCGAGTCGGCTCAGGCGCAGTCACGTGGGGGAATAACGGAGGAACAACGCACTTCGAACTATTCGAAGCCATTTTTTCGAATCAAGTATTATCTAACTTTTCCGGTGATGCATTCGGTTTCTGGAATATGGTTGGTGGAGGTGAAGGTAATTACTATCGACCAACTAGCTACGTATCAGGTGATTCCTTATTTAGTACAGGAACATTTATAGGGTTAAATGTTGCAGGTTTAGGAGTTAATAATACGGGAACCTGGAAGACGTTAAGTAACCAAGAAACAATTTCAATCACGGTTAATGGAGCGACACAAGTACCAGAGCCAACTACACTTGCTATTTTTGCTTTAGGAATCTTTGGTTTAGCATCACGTCGATTTAAGAAGTAATCTTAATATAATTTCTTTATCGAAATTAATTATCGACGACGGTACGCTTGAATAAACCCATGTAACCTAATGTCGTATATAATCATCAAGAAGCATCTGCCAATTTGGCCGATGTTTTTTTTTGCTCATAAAGCTGCGTTATTCGATGAATGTGATTTCTAATGTCAGCTATAAGCCGTAAAACCATCACAGCAACCTCAATTTCATGCAGTTTCTTACGGCAGCTTTGTGGTAAAAGAAGTCATGTCTTCAATGTGCCTTGAGTTCAATTGGTGAATGCAACGCTATCCTTAATACAAAGGAGCGTAGTTATGAAAAGAAGACCTCGTATAAATTATCAAGGCATATGATTACCAGTCAGTTGCTAGGTGGTAGATATGTGTTGTTATTACAGGTCTGTAGTAGTGTTTATGTTGTGAATAACAAGAATTAACACCACTTAGTTTTAATCAATTACGCTACTGAAACGTATGTTTTAACTAGTTTAAACCGAGTTTTGTGATGGTTGGAATTTAGCTTTTAGGTGATATTTAATCGTCTAGTTGTATTTTTATACTGAAATCCGTTTAAATTCAACTGATTGATAAGGTTTTTTGTGTCTGGTTATTTTACAGCCTTATCTTATTTAAACAATGGTTCTACTCTATACCTTTGAAATTAAATAGTATTTTTTAATTGGCCCGTCTTTTGCTTTGCTTGCATTAGTTAATTAAGGATTTTCACTATTACCTACCAAATTTAACGGTAGGGATAAAAAAGGAATAAAATGAAATTTAAATATTTAAAAGCTGTACTGGTAACTACTGTTTTAGCTGTTAGTGGTTTTGTTAATGCTGGGATTATTCAATCTGGTATTCAAAATGATATTCAGTCAAGTACTATAATTGATGATGGTTGGTCTTACCTTTACAGAGAAAATGCAGGTGTAACTTCCAGTATATTAGACATCTTTGGAGGTCTGGATAATGATGACTGGATTATAGTTGCGGGAATTCGGAATTCTGATGATTTAGTTTTAGCTTACGCAGCTGTAACTTGGGGAGAGCTGTCTACCTACACTGCTAAAAACCAAACGCACACTTTTAATGGTGCTGATTGGTACTTTAATGGTAATTCAATGGGCTTCACAGCTATTGGAGACGCTATCTCTCAATCTAGTGCTGATACATCTTCGTTTGTAAATGGCAATCAAGGTTTAAGTATTCATACTAATTATAATAGTGGCTCACATAACACTGTTTCTACTCCTTCACAAGATGCGGGTGTCACTCCAACCTACTTTGGTTCAGGTTATCGTATGGGTAATGTAAAAGGTCTTAATAGTTCGAGCGCTTATGACTACGCCTTTTTTGTTGAATCAAGCCAAGAAGTTCCAGAGCCAACTACACTTGCTATTTTTGCTTTAGGAATCCTTGGTTTAGCATCACGTCGATTTAAGAAGTAATCTTAATATAATTTCTTTATTAAGATTAATTATCGACGACGGTATGCTTGAATAAACCCATGTAACCTAATGTCGTCAATAATCATCAAGAAGCATCTGCCAATTTGGTCGGTGCTTTTTTTTTGCTCATAAAGCTGCGTTTGTAGGATTAGAGCCGCTTTATGCAGTGATAGCTGACATTCAGTAATGGAAGATCTGCAAATAAAAAACCAGCTTAGGTTAAAGCACCCTTTTTATCGTTACTTCAAGCTTGTCAGGATTAAAGGGTTTAACTATCCAACCTGTTGCTCCTGCTTCTTTTCCTTGCTTCTTCGCTGTAGGGCAACTATCTGTTGAGATGGCTAATATTGGAATATATTGATATTGTTTTTCAACTCTAAGACATTTAATCAGTTCATAGCCATTCATGTTTGGCATGTTTATATCAGTAATAATTAAGTCAAATTTATTAATTCTTGCTTTAGATAATCCATCTAAGCCATCTTCAGCTTCTACAACATTGTATCCAAAGGCCTCTAAATTGACCGTTAGTATGTAGCGCATTGCTCTAGAATCGTCGACCACCAAAACCCGTTTACCCATGATACTTAATCCTTTATTATTTTCGATAAACGTAATGTGAACTAAAGCAGTCTATATTAAAAAATATAAAGACCTTCCTCTCATTCCCTTAAACAACATTAGTACAGGTTTTGGTTTTTACACTAAAGTACTAATTTATTTTAGGCGATTAGTTGAAGTGAACCCCTTCTTATCAGCAGCATTTTGTTTCTTCATCTTAGCCACTATTTCACGTGTCTCTTCCTTTAGCCCTTCAATCTCTTTTAAAGTATTAGCTATTTCAGCTTTCAAATCAGTCATGCTCTAAGTTCCTTGATAGTGTCAATTTAAGAAGTACCCGTTTCGTAGAAACATAGGGGTGCGTGCTTAATTTGATGCTAATCAACCAGAGTGATTGAGAACTTTAGTCAAAGAAAAATCTCGGAGTGTCTGAGGTTATTTTTTTAGGATTTATCCGTGAATAAAAAATGTTCTGAGAAACCGTTATTTTTATTGATGAAAGGGTGAATGAAGCTCTTTGGAACCTTCTTTTGAACTTTTGTGTGCTTGGTCGTTTATTTCATATGTTTAAGTAGCGAATGACGAGGACGAGGGCGAAGCCTGAGCAACGAGGAAGAGAAGAGAGCGGAAGACCCCCGTCATGTATTACGGGGGTAGATTCCACCAAACTATGCGGCCTTGGCTCAAAGTCTCTGTTTTAGCTGCTTTTATTTTTTGTCTTTGAATGGTTAAATTTTCGCTCTCTAGGAGAGACTCTAGCTTACTATTGATACTTGGGAAAAATTTCCATGTTCAACTACAATAATACTAAAATAACAATGTATATAAGGATGTCTGCATGCACCACTTATTACCTGATCGATTATCCCAACTGAGTACTAAAATTATTAATCGTAGTATCAATGCAGCTGAACTTAATGAGTATAAGTCTTTACTAGAACTTTCTATTGCAATTATGAAGGTTCATAAAATGAGAGCACAAGCACTGAATGGCTGATACTGACTATTGGGAAGCGCTTAATAAGGTATCTAAACTTAACGCTGGGGCTGACTCTGATTTAGCTTACTTAATAGATATTTATTCTGATAAGTTAAATTCAGATCAACTTGCTAGTATTCATGACGTTTATCAGAGAAGTTGCAATCTTAAAAATAAAAATGGTCTAAATAAGACAGAATAACCAATTTTAATTATCGAACTTATCATGCAGCTTATGTGGAAAAAGCTGAGTATAAACTTGCCAAAGTATGTTCAGATTTCTATGGCCTGTTACTTGAGCTACCTCTTCAATGCTATAACCTTTCTCAAATAGCCTAGATGCACCCTCTCGCCTTAAGTCATGATATCTTAGGTCAGTTATACCCAAATCATTCCTAACACGCTGAAAACCTGCTGTTACAGACCTAGGATTATAAGGGAATATTCTATCATCCGTTTCTGCCTGCTTTTTTACTAAGTCATATGAACCAGCTAACAATGGTACGATCATATGGTTACCCTCTTTTTTCCTTGGGTCTTTCCTGTCTCGTACAATTACTGTTTTATGGTCATGTTTTAAATCTTTCCATTCTATTTTACAAACTTCGCCTATTCTCATGCAGGTGAGTATAGAAAAATTAAGAATATCAACAAAGGGAATTTTACTGCCCTGCTTGTCTTGCCTTTCAGTTAATGCTGCAATTAACTTATCGAGTTCATTCTCAGTAGGCCTGCGTGTTCGCTTTTGGCTTTTACCTATTAACTTCATTTCAGTTAATACGGGTACAGCATCTTCAAATATTTTCCAATTGGCCGTTACATCAAAAACAGGTAAAGCTATTTTCATTACACTTCGTAAATATGCAATATCATGATAAATAGTTGCTGCTCCAGCTCCTGCTGCTCTTCGCATTTTACAATGAGCTATTAAGTCACTGCTTTTAAGTTGGTTTGATAATATATCTGCTATTGGGCAATCTCTTAGCATTTTCACTACGTATTGCTTAGTTCTTCCAGTAGCCGCCCACAAATCAGCATCATTGAAATACAGGTCTAATAATTCGCCAATGGTAATTATTTTGTCTTGTTTGGTTATGCTGTTTAGCTCTGCTGCTTCTTTTTGTATTTTACCCCATGTTTTTGCTAATTCTTTTTTACTGAATGTTCTCGATTCTCTATGTATAATTACACCATTCTTTTTTACGCGAATTGTGCAGCGGTAGCTAAAATCTCCGTTAGCTTTTTGGCGTTTATCAATTGTTACTGAAGCCATAGTATTTTCCTTAATCGTCCTACCCAAAATGGGGCACATTTGGAACACCTTAAACGGAAACCCAACGAAAGTACAGGCGATTCAAGGCGACTTAGAGTATAACAAAATGACTACAACCAAGACTCAAAACCCATACACACCAGTCTCTACAATAGATCACAGGCTAAGTGTAGCGCCTATGCTAGATTGGACTGATAAGCATTCCAGATTCTTCTACCGACTTATGTCACAGCACACTGTGCTATACACAGAAATGGTAACTACTGGTGTTATTTTGCGCGGCAAAGGTGATTATTTATCCTATAACGAAGCGGAACATCCTTTAGTATTGCAACTTGGCG
>JALJPA010000221.1 GCA_022969215.1 Colwellia sp.
TAGAATCTTACGATCAATTTCAATAGAAGCCTTTTTAAGACCATTAATGAATTTGCTGTAAGATAAACCATTTTGACGAGCTGCTGCGTTAATACGAGCGATCCAAAGCTGACGGAATTGACGTTTACGTTGACGACGATCGCGGTAAGCGTATTGACCTGCTTTAGTTACTGCTTGGAAAGCAACACGATAAACACGGCTACGTGCTCCGTAATAACCTTTAGCTTGCTTTAGAACCTTTTTGTGACGTGCACGAGCTTGTACACCACGTTTTACTCTAGCCATTTTCTATATCTCCTAATTAACCGTGACGTAAAAGTTTTTTAACTGACTTAATGTCAGCTGCGGCGATCATGCTTTTAGCACGAAGATGACGCTTAACTTTAGTACGACGCTTAGTCAAGATATGACGAAGGCCAGCTTGTTTGAACTTGTAGCCATTGGCTGTTTTTTTAAAGCGCTTTGCAGCACCTTTATTGGTTTTCATTTTAGGCATGGGATTACTCTCAAAAGTACATCCTCTTTTTAAAAAGATGGATGTATGCCAAATATTAAGTAGCGAGGGCGAAAGTAATGTTTTTATTTTCATAAAACCTATTACTTTACTTGCAAGCCTGTACTACCAGCGTAAAGATAAAGTTGGTGAATTCGCTTTTCATTCAAAAAAGAAGTAAAAGCCAATTACTTGTCAAACCAAGTTTTATCTATTTTTAGGTGCTAATACCATCACCATTTGACGCCCTTCCGCTCTACGCGGGAAGAACTCAAGCACGGTAAGCTCTGCTAAATCGTTTTTAACGCGAGTTAACAAGTCTAAACCGAGTTGTTGGTGTGCCATTTCACGACCACGGAAACGTAAAGTCACTTTGACTTTATCGCCCCCTTCTAAAAAGCGTTTCAGGTTACGTAATTTCACCTGATAATCGCCTTCATCTGTACCAGGACGGAATTTAATTTCCTTAACCTGTATTTGTTTCTGGTTTTTACGTTGCTCTTTTTGCTCTTTAGCTTTTTCATAGATAAACTTGCCGTAATCCATCACACGACAAACGGGTGGTTTAGCAGTAGGGCTAATTTCAACAAGATCAACACCAGCATCATCTGCTTGGTCCATTGCTTCATCAAATGTAACGATGCCACCTGGCTCTCCGTCAAACTTAATTAAACGAATTTCGTTGCCTGGGATATCTGTAATTAACTCATTTAAACGATGAGCTGGCTCTTTACGCCCGCCTCGTTGTCCACCTTTAATAGCCATGTTCCTCCAAAGAACTCATTTTAGCTTTTTATTTAATTTCTGCCTCTTAATGCTTAATTACATAAAAGGCAGACTAATGTACTTTTATAATATCCGTTTAAAATTTATTGCTGTTTTAACTATGACTGACGCGTTTTCACTTCATCAGATAGTTTAGCAATAAAGTCATCAACCGACATTTTTCCTAAATCATCACCACTTCGAGATCGTACAGCAATTTCGCCTGCTTCCATTTCTTTGTCACCGACAACTAAAAGGTAAGGAACTCTCTTCAAAGTGTGCTCGCGGATTTTAAAGCCTATCTTCTCATTTCTCAAGTCTTGTTTTGCTCTAAAGCCATTTTCTTTGAGTTTTTTAACGATTTCTTTACAATATGGTGCTTGTTTATCGGTAATATTCATAATTACCGCTTGAGTCGGCGATAACCATGTTGGAAATTTACCCGAGTACTCTTCAATTAAAATACCAATAAAGCGCTCTAATGATCCTAAAATAGCTCGATGAATCATCACTGGAGTATATCTTTCGTTGTCTTCACCAACATAAGTTGCGCCTAAACGCTCTGGCAAAGCAAAATCAAGTTGTACTGTGCCACATTGCCAAGCTCGTCCTAAACAGTCCATTAAAGTAAATTCAATCTTAGGACCGTAAAAAGCACCTTCTCCTGGTAAGTATTCAAATTCAATATTACTGTCGGTTAATGCTTGGGCTAAGCCAGCTTCGGCTTTATCCCAAATCTCATCACTACCAATACGATTTTCAGGACGAGTAGAAAGCTTAACAACAATATCTTCAAAACCAAATGAACCATAAATATCGTAAACCATCTCGATACATTTTTTCACTTCGTCTTGAACTTGAGATTCCATACAGAAAATATGAGCATCATCTTGAGTAAAAGCACGTACGCGCATTAAACCATGTAATGAGCCTGATGGTTCATTACGATGACAACAACCAAACTCTGCAATACGTAGTGGTAAATCGCGGTATGATTTTAAACCTTGGTTAAAGATTTGTACATGCCCTGGACAGTTCATTGGTTTAATCGCGTATTCACGCTTTTCAGAGGTAGTAGTAAACATACCGTCTTTATACTTATCCCAATGACCAGACTTTTCCCAAAGACTTCTGTCCATCATCATTGGCGCTTTCACTTCGTCATAATCATAAGTACGAAGTTTTTCACGAACAAATTTTTCTAATTCAGTATAAATAGTCCAACCATCGTTATGCCAAAACACCATGCCTGGCGCTTCTTCTTGCCAATGGAATAAATCTAACGTTTTACCTATTTTACGGTGATCACGCTTTTCAGCTTCAGCTAAACGCACGATATAAGCTTTAAGTTGCTTTTTATCAGCCCATGCAGTGCCGTAAACACGCTGCAACATTTTATTGTCGCTATCGCCACGCCAGTATGCGCCGGCAATCTTCATTAATTTAAAGTGATGACAATGACGCATGCTTGGCACATGTGGACCACGACACATATCAATGTATTCTTCATGATGATACAAAGCAGGCATATCATCTTGAGAGATATTGTCATCTAAGATTTCAATTTTGTAACTCTCGCCACGTTCTGCAAAAGCATCACGTGCGGTTTGCCACGAACCCACTTTTTTCACAACCTGATAATTACTACGAGCTAATTCAGTCATACGCTTTTCTAGCTTAACTAAATCATCTTCGGTAATGGTGTGATCTAAATCAACATCATAATAAAAGCCATTATCAATGGTAGGGCCAATTGCCATTTTGGTGTCAGGCCATAATTGCTTAATAGCATGACCTAATAAATGCGCACAAGAGTGACGAATGATTTCTAAACCTTCGCTATCTTTACTGGTGATAAGTTGTAAGGAAGCATCTTGTGTTATCAGTTCACAAGCATCAACTAGATCGCCATTAATACGACCCGCAATAGTCGCTTTAGCAAGACCAGGACCAATATCAAGGGCAACGTCCATTACGGAAACGCTATTATCAAATGAACGAGTTGAACCATCAGGGAGAGTAATTACAGGCATGTTTTTCCTTATCAGTGGCGGCAGCATACAAAGCGTCGCTTGAATTTATAAATATGATTTAAATGATTAAGCAATGACAATAGCCATAACTTATATGTATTCGTATTGAACAGCACCTTGCTCCTGCGTGTGCTTAGCTATTTTAAAAATAGCTCCGTTCGTCCTGAACATAAAAAAGAGCTATAAGCTCTTTTTTAAAATTTGATTTTCAATCCGCTGATTGTAAAAGCCTTGCCCTGCTAAAACAAGGGTTTTCAACAAGATTTAAATACTTTTTGCTATTCAAAATAGCAAAACAAAAATTTGTCCTGTTTTTGGAAAAAAGTCTGCATAGCACTTTACCGATAAATCAGTGATAGTATTATGAAAGCAATTAACAACTAGCTGACGTTATACCAATTCCAATAAGTTTATTCCCACTCAGCGAGAATTAAAAGGCTTAGAGGCAAGGCATTGATTGTAGAGAATGGTTATTCCCTTATCAAAATCAATAACGCAGCATGTAAGCCTTTTAAACTCGCCCTTTGGGAGCTTTCCAGCGATTCGATAACCGCACAGAATTTCTTTCATATAGAGTGACTATATGCAAAAAAATTCTATTTGTTCTCAAACCGCTGGTAAGCTCTGAGTGGGAACTAACTTAATGGACTTGGTATTGGTGAAAAGATTACTCTTCCTTGCTGCGCTTATTTTTTATCTCGCTCAACAATGCGTCAATGCATCAGAAGCCCCATGGAAATTATGGAAAAAGACCAGTACACAAAGTGTCAGTTATCGTGCAGTGACACTCGATGGTATAGCTGAGCAACAACTTATCGAAATTAAAGCGATAACGACTGTTAATTCAAGTCTCGCCGGCTTCTTATTATTTTTGCAAGATGTCAGTAATACACAAAATTGGTTGATTAATGCCCGAGAAAGTAAAATCATTCAGCAATACTCAGCCACAGAACATAGCTTTTATATTAAACTGGCAAAAATTTGGCCATTTAAGCCTCGAATCTTAATACTTAATTCCACCTATTCGCAAAACGATGATCTCAGTGTTGAGATCAACATAACAGATATTGGTGCTATGACTACTGATAAAGCCAGTCCGCTAGCGGTAAACAATATTGACGATTATCTAAAAGTAAAAATTCATCATGCTCATTGGAAAATAACACCTCAGCGAATAGCAGGTGATGCCACTGCCAGCAGGCAAGCAGAAATAACGATTGAATATACCTTTATCGCAGATGGTCGCGGGGACATACCAACATGGCTGGCGGATCATTTAGCGCTGAAATCAATTTGGAAAAGTATGCGTAATATTAGGCGTCAGTTGCCAGCAGAAAAATGGCAACGGCAAAAAATTAAGGGGATTACTGAATTATCAGCAATCCCCTCATCTATTGACCTTAAGTAATAGAGCTTAATGAATAAATATCAAGCAATAGGCCTTAACAAAAAAATCTTTAACATCACAAACGTATTAGCATACTGATTGTTGCAATATTAAGCTTCTTGCTCTGCTGTTATTGAGAGCGCCATTGCTTCGGCAATTTTAATACCGTCAATCGCCGCGGATAATATACCACCCGCATAACCAGCTCCCTCGCCCGCTGGGTACAAGCCTTGAGTGTTAAGGCTTTGCATAGTTACTTTATCGCGAGTAATTTGAATGGGTGATGACGTGCGCGTTTCTACTGCAGTTAATGTTGCCTCTGCCATTGAAAAGCCATTTATTTTCTTATCAAAAGCAGGTAGCGCTTCTCTAATCGCCGCTATAGCATAATCAGGTAGACTTTCACTTAAATCGCAATAAGTAACACCTGGTTTATACGATGGCGTTACACTACCGTGGTCGCCGCTTTTACGCCCAGCAAGGAAGTCACCAACAAGTTGTACTGGTGCATCATAGTTTCCGCCACCAAGTCTATAAGCTTTTTCTTCTAATTTGCGCTGAAAGTCGATACCGGCTAGAACGTAGTCACGTTCACTGGCAAATTCACTAGTCATGAAATCTTCAGGCTCAATGCCAACAACAATTGCACTATTAGCATTACGTTCATGACGAGAATATTGACTCATACCATTAGTCACTAAGCGACCTTCTTCTGATGCCGCGGCAACAACAGTGCCTCCTGGGCACATACAAAAACTATAAACCGAGCGGCCATTGCTACAGTGATGCACTAATTTATAATCGGCAGAGCCTAATATTTCATTACCGGCATTGTTACCAAAACGTGCTTCATCAATAACTGCTTGCTCATGTTCAATGCGAAAGCCAACAGAAAATGGCTTAGCTTTAATGTAAACACCTTCATCAAATAACATTTCAAAGGTATCACGAGCACTATGGCCAATAGCTAAAGCGATATGATTAGTTTCAATATAATCGCCATTAGAAAGTGTTAAACCCGTTACTTGTTTGTTTTGGTAACCTTCTATACCTTCGGTAGTACATTCATTACCATCAACATCAGTAAAGTGAATATTATCAACTCGCTGGTTAAAGCGAACTTCGCCGCCGAGTCTAAAAATTTCAGCGCGCATTTTCTCAACCATGGTAACCAGTTTAAAAGTGCCAATATGAGGTTTGCTTACATAAAGAATTTCTTCCGGTGCACCTGCGGCAACAAACTCATTTAAGACTTTACGACTGTAATGCTTAGGATCTTTAACTTGGCTATAGAGCTTACCATCGGAGAAAGTCCCGGCACCGCCTTCACCAAATTGCACATTAGATTCAGTATTTAATATTTTTTTCCGCCAGAAACCAAAAGTATCTTTGGTGCGCTGTCTAACTTCTTGGCCGCGTTCTAGAATAATAGGATTAAAGCCCATTTGCGCTAACACTAGCCCAACAAACAAACCACAAGGTCCCATACCGATAACAACAGGACGATTTTTAAGATTCGTTGGTGCTTGACTAACAAATTTATAAGCCATATCTGGCGTTACTTTTACCTGAGTATCATCACTAAATTTAGCCAGTAGCTCTTCGTTAATATTCGTTTCTACATCAAGGGTATAAATCAAGAAGATCTTATTTTTCTTGCGTGCATCATAACCACGTTTAAACATTGTAAAATTAACTAATTGATCATTTTTAATTGATAACTTAGTTAAAATGGCTTGTTCAAGTTCGTGCTCTTGGTGGTCAAGGGCGAGTTTAATATTGGTTAAACGAATCATTCTTTAAGATCCAGCATTAGGAAGAGTAATATTTTTCACTATTTTACCTGTACGCTATCATTTTAGAAACAAGAGATTGAAATTGCCCGCAACAAAGGTATGATCTACCCCCTATTAAGATAAATATTAACGATTTTAGATAACACTATGGCATTTGTGGTAACCGATAACTGTATATTATGTAAATACACTGACTGTGTGGCAGTGTGTCCTGCTGATGCATTTTATGAAGGGCCTAATTTTCTCGTCATTAGCCCTGATGATTGTATTGATTGTGACCTATGTCCTGTTGAATGCCCTGCCGGTGCTATTTTTCAAGAAGATGATGTACCTGAAGACCAAAAAGAGTTTATTGAGCTTAATGCTGAATTATCCAAGCATTGGCCTAGAATAACTGAAATAAAGCCTGCTCTAACCGATGCGAAAAAGTGGGATGGAGTAACGGATAAAATCCAATATTTAGACATTGAATCTGATGACTAATAGTCAAAAAACGTCACTTCCAGCTAAGTCACAGTCTGTAGGAAAGCAGCTATACTAAAAAAGATGTACTAAAAAGATATAATTACCCTTGGAGACAACTATGTGGCATAGCATTGAACAAGCCATTAGCATTGAAACTGGGAAGCCATTTTATGTTTCAACAACGCAAGAAATCTCTCTCGGTGGCACAAAGGCCTCTGCCTTCACTAGCTTACTTGATAATAAAGCGCCGCCATTAAACCTCACTTTTAAAGTTTCTGATGGCCAGCGTTCTTATTTTATAAAAATAAATAACAAAGACTACCTAGAAAACTTTCAAGCCGAAGCCTATTCATTAAAACAACTTAACACCTTAGCGAATATTGCCA
>JALJPA010000222.1 GCA_022969215.1 Colwellia sp.
CAGATCGTGATGTTATCTACGCCATGTCTGCCAGTATGAATACCATGGGAATGAAAATTGTACTAGAATTCTTTGCCGCTCAGTTTGTCGCCTTCTTTAAGTGGACTAACTTAGGCACGGTAATGGCGGTAAAAGGTGCCACTCTATTGCAATCTTTAGGTTTAACTGGCCCGGAATTATTTATCCTGTTTATTTTAATGTGTGGCTTTATTAATTTAATGCTAGGCAGTGCTTCTGCGCAATGGGCAGTAACAGCACCTATTTTTGTGCCTATGATAATGCTGATGGGCTATTCGCCAGAAGTTATCCAAACGGCTTATCGTATCGGAGATTCAGTCACTAACCTTATTACCCCGATGATGAGTTACTTTGGCTTAATTCTCGCAGTAGCAGTGAAGTACAAAAAGGACTTAGGTATAGGCACACTTATTGCGACTATGCTGCCATATTCCATGGTATTCCTACTTGGTTGGACTATATTGTTTTTTGTCTGGGTATTTGTATTAGGTATGCCTGTTGGCCCCGGCGCGGCAACATATTTCCCGGCTAGATAGTGGTATAAATAATTAAAATCATTGTTACAGAAATAGTTACGGTAATAATTACTGTAACTGATGTATTAAATAAGACGCTTCATAGCGCCTTATTTAATAGCTGGGAGTTATAACCTTTATACATATATCAACTATAAACTCGCGTGACCTATAGCGTCTAAGGTACTTTGCTCATCGAGCTTAGTTTCTTCTTTTAACCAAGCGATAAAGACATCAAGACGAGATTTTTTAGCCGAGTTAGGATCGAAGACAAAGTATCGTTTAAATGATACTGGGTGTTTAATATTAAACGGTATAACCAGCTGCCCAGTATTAACGTATTGAGAAAAGAGCGCTTGTGACGCCAAAGTAAAACCATGACCACTTAATACTGCGCTTAACGCCATATCTCCAGAGCTGACTTCAGTCCATTTTTTATGACCTTGATAATCTTCTACACCCGCCTTTTTGAACCAAGTGGGCCAGTTAATACTGCCTTGATGTTCTAAGCTCACCAACCAACAATTTAAAATATCTTTTGGCTCTTTAAAGTTATATTCGGTGACCAGTTGTGGTGAACAGGCTGGATATACATGGTCTTCAGCAATGAACTCATAAACCATATCATCACTGGTATCAACTTCGCCGGTCGTTAAAAAGCGAATAGCAAGGTCTATATGACCTTGGCGGAGATCTTCGATACTGTTTGAGGCAACAACTTTTATTTTGATTTCAGGATGTTTAATAGAAAATTTATACAGCCTAGGCATAAGCCATAAAGAGGTAAAGGCTTGCGTGGATGTGATGGTTAAGGTGCCAGCAACCTCTTCTGTTTGAATGCTATTAAAGCCTTTTAACAAGGTATCAAATGCCTTATGAGTGGCTGTATAAAGCTTTTCACCACTTTCCGTTAACAGCATCTTTCTGCCATTGCGGACAAATAACCGACTGCCCATAGCGGCTTCTAACTGTCTCATTTGCTGGCTGACAGCAGCTTGGGTAACGAATAACTCCTTTGCTGCTTTACTATAACTTTGATGACGAGCGGCACTTTCAAAACTTCGTAAGTTATTTAGCTGTTTTAACCTTTTATCCATCTTAACTCCCCTGTTAGTAATAAATATAGTAATGACCGTAATAGCTTAATGAGTAACATTAGCAATAAACCCCAAGCACACCCATAAGCTCAGCTTATTGTCTGGTTAACTTTTTATTGTTGGTTCAGCTAACTTATTATAGGCACAATACCTTTAAGCAATATAAGGAGATAGTAAAATGAACGTACCAACAACCGTAAAATCCAATAAAAAATCGACCGAAGTAGTAAAAATAACAGTAACAACAGAAAACCATTACGAAAATATATCTAACTCTGTTAGTACTTTCAATCAACTACTTGCTAATATTTCAAATAAGCTAGGGTTATCAAAAGCCATTTACCAAAAATAATCATAATATCTATTTCCAGTAAGGTTTTCTGCTAACAATGAAAAATTTTAAAAAAATAACTAAGCCAAACGACAGGAGTATGCTCGTGCAAAAATCAAAACCCTTAACCTCTCTATTGTTCTCTTGTGCTTTATTACTGCCCTTGCAAGTGCTTGCTAGTGTCAGTGATATCGCTAATAAGGCGGCACAATATGCTGAAGCAACTTACCAAGATGAAATGACCGAAAGTTTACGTCAATTAATGACATTTAATACCGTAGCTATCGAGGGTTTAGCTTCAACTGAAAACCCCGTTCACCAAAAATTTAAAGCCGAGCTTGCCAAACAAGCTAATCAACTAGGTTTAGACTATACCGATTATGGCTATGTGGTGGTTATTGGTTTAGGTGATAGCGAGCAACGTGTCGGTATGATCACTCATGGTGATATCCAACCCTTTAACGCCAGTAAATGGGCACAATCACCGTTGCTACTTGATCAAAACTCGGAGCCAGGGAAACTTATCGGTAGAGGCACAGAAGATGATAAGGGCCCAATTAGTAATGCCCTTTATGCGATGAAGTCCATCAAAGATTTGAAAATCAAGCTTAATAAACGTATCGAATTATATGTTTACATGGCTGAAGAGTCTGATTGGGAACCTTTACGCCAACATATCAAGCAGCACTCACTACCACAAGTTAACATCACCCTTGATGCTGAATACCCAGTAGTAACCGCTGAAAAAGGCTATGGCACAATAAGCCTGACATTTCCTACAGAAAACCCTAACTCGAAATTTTCGTCAAAGGCTTTATCAGATAAGACCTATATCAGTGAATTTACCGGTGGTTTCTTTGGTAGCCAAATTCCTGAAGATGCTCATGTAACAATAGAGAATGCAAATATAAAGCTTTTAGAGCAAATAAAGCAAGTCGCTAATTCCCACACAGGCATGAGCTATAGCTACCAATGGCAAGGTAAGCAATTAAGCATAACTGCCTTAGGTAAATCAGCCCATTCTTCTAAACCTAAAGATGGCGTAAATGCCATTACTCACCTAGCTAATTTATTAGCCGTAAATCACTGGCCAAACAATACCAGTGGCGCCTTGGTTAATTTTATTAATGACCAACTAGGTACGGGTTTGTACGGTAATAAATTTGGTAATATCGCCTTTAGCGATGATTTTATGGGACCAATGACGGTACAAGCTACGGTACTTAAAGAAACAGTAAAAGGGTTGGCGTTAAATATCAACATCCGCAGACCTAACGGTAAAACGACCAAGCAACTAGAGCATGAAATCAAGGTAGCGTTACTGCAGTGGCAACAAGAAAACCAAGTAACACTGGTAGATGTGAGTACTGAAATAAACGAACCCTTTGTACAAAATAATGCGCCGCAAATTGACACGCTCCTAAAGGTGTTTTCATTTTACACTGGCATAGCCGATGTTAAACCTGTCTCTATTGGCGGCGGTACTAATTCAAGACTTTTCCCTAACGCAGTCAGCTTTGGCCCTTCAATGCCTGGAGCAGAATACACCGGGCATTCAGAACATGAATTTATTACCATGAAGCAGTTTGTATTAAACCTTAAAATGTACACAGCCGTACTGATTGAGCTAGCGAAATAATATTCTACTCACCATGAGAGAATATAACCGAGGAAGCAACTAGCTTACTCGGTTATTAGCCACTAGGTTAACTAACGTTAGGGCTTGTTATGACTTAAGAAGCTACAACAATAAAAAACCGGCTAGAGATTTTATCTTGCCCTGCCTTCATACAAACACCTGCCCCTTGATAACTTAACGCATAACAGAGAGCAATAACTTAGGGAACTAAATTAATATAAAAGTACTCGCACTTATGCCAACGCCACTTCTACTGCCACAAAAAAACAGCACATAAATTAAGCTACTGTGTTATTTTATCGGGAAATTAAATCGCCAATTTAAATCGGCAAATAAAATAGATAGGGTGAATTTAAGTAAAAATTCATGCCAATGGCTGGTTGATATTCAATAACCTTGGCAAAAGTGTTTTACCCTACTTGGATAATTAATGATAAAAAAATCGGTTTACGCAATAGTACTCTTCAGTGCTTTACTCGTGCTAGCCCTTACCCTAATGGCAACTCATCAGCTTTACAGCAGTAAATTAGTCACTTTAGATAGTAAACTTAAAGAGATCTCTGGCATTGAAGTTGATAAGGCCGGTAATTTTTGGGCCATTAACGATGGCGGTAATTTAGCACAGATACATCAAATACAAAGCGACGGAAAAGTAGTTAAAACGATCACCATTACCAATGCCAGAAACCTAGATTGGGAAGATATGACCCAAGATGATTTCGGCCACTTTTTCATTGGTGATTTTGGTAATAATGACAATATACGTAAATGGTTAACCATTTATAAAATTGAAAACCCTATCGATATAAAGGGCACAGAAACCAAAGCAGAAATAATTAAATTCACCTTCCCTAAGCAGTTAAATTACCCACCCAAAGCCTCAGAAAAAAACTTTGATTTAGAAGCCTTTGTTTTTTACAAAAAACATTTATATCTGTTTTCAAAAAATCGTACTGAGCCTTTTGATGGTGATACTAACTTATATAAAATTGGCGATCATGCCGATAATTATCAAGCCGATTTTATTAGTAATTTTAATACTTGTACCACCTATGAAAAACTCTGTTGGATAACCTCTGCCGCATTAAGTCCGAATAGAACTAAGTTAGTGTTATTGGACTCTGAGCGCTTATGGCTATTTGAGAACTGGCAAGGCGATGACTTTTTCTCGGGTGATGCCTATAAGATTGATTTAGGTATAGTCACCCAAAAAGAAGCGGTAACTTTTTTTGACGAAAACACCATCATTTTTGCCGATGAAGAGTTTAATGGCATAGGTCGAAACTCCTATATGATTAAACTCGACCAAGTCACCAAAGAGCGCGTAACAAAACAACCAAAAAGCACCAATATATAACAAACACATAACTAACATATAACTAACATATAACTAATGGAATGACCTATGTTTAACAATATAAAGCTAGCACTAACAGGTATGGTATTCACGCTTACCTGCACAATAATACTCACAACACCCGTCAGTTTCGCTGACACCCTAAGTAAATTACCACAGTGGCAATACACGGTTTTACCCACTACTCCTTCATTACGAGGTAGTGCCGTTATTGAAAACTCTCTTTGGGTAACCGGCAGTAACAATGCTGTTTTTGTCAGTCAAGATGGCGGTAAAACTTGGCAGGATAAATCATTAGCCATTGAGCTCACCACTGACTTTCGAGATATTGAATTATTTGATGCGAATACGGCTATTGTTATGGGCATTGGCAGTGGCAAAGACTCGGTGCTTTATAAAACGATCAATGGTGGCAATAGTTGGTCACTGCTATATGAGAATCAAGATGAACAAGGTTTTTTTGATTCCATCGCTTTTTGGGATAAAGATAATGGTTTGCTTTTCGGCGACCCCGTTGATGGTTATTACGTTATTAAAAGAACAATTGACGGCGGTAAAACCTGGCGACGTATTCAAATCCAACACATCCCGAAAATACTTGTTAATGAATCAGCATTTGCGGCCAGCGGTAATAGCATTATGGTGGGTGAGCACGGTAAAGCCTGGTTTGCCACAGGTGGTGAATCTGCTTCCATTTATACCAGTAATGACTTTGGTGAAACATGGCAACGCCACAGTGTGCCCTTGTTTAACCAAACACCAACCGCTGGAGGATATAGTTTAGCGACTAATCATTTACAGCAGGTTTTTATTATCGGCGGTGATTATAAACAAAGATCGGGCAAGTACGCGAACATGGCAACTTTTGACCAAGAACAATGGCGTACTGTTGATACCGGCCAACACGGCTTAAGAACGGCAATGCAATGTGAAGAATTGCTATGCATTGCGACCGGAAAAAACAGTAATGATATTTCTTTTGATGGCGGAATAAGTTGGCGCATATTAGCCAACACTTCCGCAGAAAAAAATGACCAAGGTTTTTATACCTTAGCCAGTAACCAAAGCTTAATTTTAGCTGCGGGGGCTAAAGGAAAGATTGCCATCTATTCATTTCGTCAATGATTCTTAAAATTGAATGTTCTTTTATTTAAGTGCCTCTAACACATATTTAGCAGGTGATTCCTATCTTAACCTCTTTGCGACTATCTAGGGCGACACTGCTAAAGGTCGCTTCAGTTAATGCTAACTAAATACCTTTTTAAACGCCTCTTTATAGCTACGTGATAACTTTAACTTAGTGCCTGATTTAAAAGAAATCTCACCATCACCGCTTGGCAGGTAGCTGATACTTTCAATCTCATTATGATTAATAGCATGACTTCGATGAATACGGCTAAAACCCAAGCTTTCTATTCGAGTTACTATGTTAGCCAAGGTCGACCTCAATGGGTATATTCGCCCCTTACTGTGCAAATTCACATAGTTACCACAAGACTCAAGCCACTCAATATCTGAAACTTTAACTAAGAATTCTTTATCCAATTTTTTCACCAAAAAATGTTTGGGGATTTTATTTTCTTCATTTTTATCAGCTTGCTCTTCATCTTCAGCAATAGGACTTGCTTCGCCTTTAAGACGACTATAGATGTACTGCACCATATGAAAGATAAAGAAAAAGAATAGATAAGCCCTGGCATCTTTTCGATATTCATAACAAAGCTCTCTAGATATCGAGCCGAAATCATAGTTACCTCCATTAAAAAAATATACTCCTTCACGAATGACAATCATGATAAAAACATGAGTTAGTGAAAAAATAATCGAAGCGAACAAATGAATCAGCAGTTGCTTTTTTATCTCTATAAGGCGTGGAGGATAACGTTTAAAAAGCCAAACTATTGCCGGAAATATGCACAAGGTAGCAAAAGCACTACTGAACTCCCAAGTAAAGGGTTCCCATAACGCAATACTAGGCTCACCATGACGGCTGTGTTCCATCCAAACAGTAGAAGCGTTAATAATACTATTGATAAAAAAATAGACACTGACAGCAAGATAGCCGTAGAGGGTTTTATTTTTTTCGATTTGTTCAAATTGAGCGCTATTCATTTATCCCACTATTCCACCGTTTATCCCTAAAGCCAGTCATCATAAGCACTTAGGTGTTTTTCAACAAGAAGGTATTTGTCAAACTGTTTGGTAAAATCTTAATGGAGAAAGACATGACTTACAATAATAATGAACGACACTATGATATTGACTGGTTGAGAACGTTGGCATTTGGGGTGTTAATTTTATACCACGTTGGTATGTACTATGTAACTGACTGGGGTTGGCATATAAAAAGCGAAGCAACATCGACCAT
>JALJPA010000223.1 GCA_022969215.1 Colwellia sp.
GTTGCTGTTCATTAACAAAAACATAAGGACCGTCATTCACTGGTGGTAATACCGGCGCTACCTCTGCTAAAAGTGCGTCAGCTTTTGCTTTCTCATCGGATACATTCGTTGAAAGAGGCAAAGCAAAAGCTGAAGTACTGCTTGCTAGCAACATAAACATAATTGATGTTAGCGCGGCTGAGCGTGCAATAATGGAAATAGAAGAAAACATAGAAACTCCGGAAAATAAGGTAAACAAGATAAACAAGATAAAGAAAAAGAACAGTAGGGAACTAGTTATTAAGAAAAACCACATCCGTGTGTAGTTTTTAAGTAGGAGGTTAACGACGTTAACCTCCATAGAGATTAAACCAATAATCTAGGCTTAAAACTTAATTTCAGCTCCTGCATAGTAGAAGCGACCAACACTGCTACCATAACCGCTATAGTAGTGTCCTTTACCGCCTAAACTATATTCACCTTGATTATCAAAAACATTGTTCAAACCACCGAAGAATCTAATTTCGCCATATTTAGGTAAATCCATAGTGTAAGAGATAGAAACATTATGTTTGATATATGAACTAATTTCGTTAAAGGCTAAAGTTTCAGGGTTCGCGATACAATCAGCATCAGCTGCTGCACAACGTTCATCATTGTCAGCCATATCGTCTAACCAATCTTGCTCATCAGCTTGATTCACTGTAATAGCTGATTTAAATTTAGTACTCCAACGAACACGCCATTCATCTTTATACCAAACTAATGAAGCTGTACCCTGGGTTTTATATATATCCTCATCATAAAAACCTTCGTAATTACTCTTTGCTGGGCCATCTGGTGATTGCACCGTCTTAGTCCAGTCAATTACGTGTGTCCAATCAGTTTTAAATTTGATTCGACCATAACTATTAAAGTCATATACATATTCTAGTGCTACATCAACACCGCTAGTGCTAATTTCATCAACATTGTAATTACGTTGCATAACTTCAGTTAATGCACCATCTTCATCACGCTTTAAGTCATTACAAAAAGAGTTGTTGCCGCCTTTTTCATCCCAAGCTAATGATGAGTCATAACAATAACTCATAATGTCTTCATTTGAATAACTTGAAAGTGCATCTTCGATTGAAATATCGTAGTAATCAACGGCAATGCGTAGACCTTCAGCAAATTGTGGTGCCAGAGTGAAACCAAAGGTGAATGTATCAGCCGTTTCTTCAATCAGGTTTTCATTTCCAACACTAGGAGAGTAGTTGTTATCACTTTCTTTAAATTCGCCATCACGGTCAATGGCTGCGGCAATAGTTGGTTCTTTACGACAATTGTCATGCCCTGCATCATCAGAAGTCGCGGTAGTTCCATAACAAATATCAGTGTATGAGTCGTAATCACCTGCTGGTGGGGATAATAAATCATCTATTGATGGCGCGCGCTGTGATCTAGCCCAATTAGCGCGTACTGCGTATCCTTCAACAACTTCCCAAACTAAACCTGTTCTATAACTTTGTACTAGACCCGTACCAGACCAACTATAGTCAGCAAAACGAGCTGATACTTCAGCCGTTAGGCTTTTAGCTCCAGCAACATCTCTTAATAATGGGAAGGCAGCTTCACCAAAAACTTCAGCAACATCTACTTCGCCAGAGTACTGAGGAACATAGTTAAAAGAAATCCCTCCTTCAGTAGCGCCACCGCCAGTTTCTAATTTTTGTGAGTCTTTACGCCACTCAAAGCCGAATGCTGATGCTACAGGTCCCGCTGGCATTTCAAATAAATCACCAGCAACATAACCCGTAACAGTAAATTGCTCAACCGTGGTATCTATCGTTGGGTTCACACGTATATAATCGGCAACTTCTGGAGTAATTGAACCTTCACCAAATAGATTCATAGGCAAACAGCCAGCAGCACGGGCATCGGCATCGGCACATTGAATGGTAGTACCATCAGCAGCATATTCAGCATCTAATGCATAGCTAGCTTTAATTACATCAATTTCATTACCACGGATTTGTTCTTGAGTAGATTTTCCATAACCGACAGAAACATCCCAATCCCAATCACCATCAAAAACAGTACCCTGTAAACCAGCCCATGTACGAAGAGTAGTACGAGTATTATCGGTATAAATATTACCTACTTCGGCAAAGTTTCTATCCCACTTAATTGTGCTACCACTTTCTGCAGCAATATCAGCAGGTAGATATGGGTTATCTCGAGAGATTTTACCCATGATCACTTCACCAAATTCGCCAGTTACCGGGTCATAGGTAATGACTTTATCGCTTTCATCTTCACTTTCTGGTGCTTTAGTATTCAGTGATTTATTTACACTGTACTGAACTTGGCTATAAAAAGTAATATCATCCGTTAAATCAAAATCAACTTTTATTGCTGTAGTTAAAGCTTCATCTGGTATTTTCAACATGACAAATTGGTCGGTATCTATACCGTGCTTCATCTGGTTCCAATCATGTCGAACTACGCCATCACTGCCAATCCATTGACCACCAACGGTAGTTCTTGAAGGTTCATTAAAAACACCTCCGGGAATAGAGTCACTTAAGTAGCGCCAATCTGTTTGATTGATATCACGCATACACTCACCGTCATCAGGAAAAGCTTCTGTGCGCATGGTATTACACATTCTATCACTATCATAACTGTGCGATTCTTGCTGTTGAGCACGTTTTCTATCGTTGTATGTTAAGCCATACTGTTTATCATAATTTGAGCTAAAAAATAAGTAACCACGATCATCGGCAAAAGAAGTACCATAATCTAAACCTAAAGTGAACTCTTTAGCACCGCCTTCAGTACTTTCACCGCCACGCGCTTTGAAACCAAAACCTTCTTTATCTTGTTGGGTAATAATGTTAACTACACCGGCTATAGCATCAGAGCCATAGGCTGCTGATGCGCCACCAGTTATAACTTCAACTCTTTGTACCATACCGGTTGGAATGGTTGATAGACTAACAGCACTACTTGAATGACTATTTGATACGACACGACGGCCATCAATCAAGGTTAAGGTTCTACTTGTACCTAAATTACGTAAATCAATAGTAGAAAGGCCGGTAGCAGTAATGTTTGATTGACTGTTACTGTTACTACTGCCCTCTGATATTTGTGGTAACTCATCAATTAAAATCTCTGATAATGAGCCTAAACCAGTATCTTCTATAGCTTCATAATCCATGGTTGCTAAAGGCGTGGCAACACTAAAACTGTCACGACGTAAACGTGAACCAGTCACGATTATTTTTTCATCAGCTTCGACTTTTTTTGTTTCTTCAGCCGGTGCAGTTTTGGCAACAGGTTTAATAACTGCATTTTCAGCGTCAGCAGCAAAGGTTGCTGGTGAAAATGCTAATGCTGAACCAGCAATGGCTGGTATATATAGCAGCTTGAATTGCGATGGTGATTGGGCTTTTATTCATCATTCATCTCTCTTAATGTTTTTGTTTAAGTTTTGTTTTTTATATTTTTAATATTATTTTTATATTTACATTTAGGTTTACCACTAAGAGCAGAGTATTTTATTGCTCTTAGTAATAGCTGAGCTACTTATAAACGTGTATTGACAGATCAGGTTATAAGCAAAAATCACAAAAGCAAACATCTTGGTTTCAGGTAACTTTGTGTTAATAAAACGTAGAGTTTATTAAGCTTTTCTCTGTTTTAAGTAACTACACCTACAAATACAATCTATAGAAAATCATTTGTACATCGATTTAATATCGATCACTAAACAAAATAAAAATAAAACATAAAAAACATAAGGTTACAAAAATCACACTTGAATACAATATCACCCAACTTTTAAATACTTTAAAACAGAATGGCTATAAATCAGATAATATTTAGATAAACAAGTTACTTAGCTTTGATAATTTTGTTAGCATTAAATGAGCCTAAGGAAGGGTTATTAAGGTAGCTACAAGGACAAGTAGCAGCGAAGATAAAATCACAAAACTCGACTAATTAAAGCAAAAAACAATTCAAATCATGCGTAATAAACCATTTAAAATTAATCAATATCAGGTAACACCTGCGGAATTTTCCATTCAAGCCGATGGCTTTGATAAGCAGTCGTTACAACCAAAATTTATTGAAGTATTATTTTATTTAGCAGAGAACCATGGTCGTGTTGTGCCAAGAGATGAACTTATTGATCACATTTGGGGTCAAGATAGTTATGTTGGTGAAAAAAGCTTAACCAATGCTATCTGGCATTTGCGTAAAAAACTCAGCTGCGCTGACGGCGATGAAGAAATAATTAAGACCATTCGAAAAGCTGGCTATCAGTTAATGCCCGAGCCACAATGGCAATCTAGCCCCGAGATTGTCAGTAAAGTATCTAGCCCTGAACTACTAGAGAGTTCAATAAATTACTCCGTAGATAGCGCCATTGAAAATGCAGCTGAGACTCCTGTATACCAAACGCAAGGAAAAGTAAATAATCAGCAAACGATGAATTCCGCTGAACATACTGCTAAGAAGAGTAAAGCAATAAACATAAACAGTACCCATGTATTGGTGACTTTAATCCTGAGCTTGTTAGTGCTGCTTTATATTCAGCAATTTTCCGATGAAGACGATGTTAAAATTACCACCATCACTAAACATCCCGGCAGTGAGCTGTTTCCTTCGCCGTCACCGGATGGTCGTTTTTTGGTATATAGCCAAGTATCAACCAATAAACCAACCAATTTGTTTATGAAAGATACCCATCAAGTTGAATTGCCGCCTAAGCAATTAACCTTTGATAATGCTATCGAGATGCATAGTGTTTGGAGTAACGATGGCCAATATTTGTATTTTGCTCGTAAAGATAAAGCTAATAACAGCTGTTATTACATTCAATTAAAAGTTACTAGTCAGCAAGAAACACAACTAGCGACTTGTCCAATGCAAGGGGTTTATTATTACCTTGATATATCCCCTGATAACCAAACCCTTGCTGTCTATAACAAGGGAGTGTTTGCTAAAAGAACTGGAATCTACTTTATTGATTTATCGTCAAAAAACTTTGCCATGACGCGTTTCTCTTGTGATAGTGATTGTACTTATAAAGATAGGGATATGTCTTTTTCTCCCGACGGTCAATACATAGCTATTTCTAGGCGAATCAATCGCTTAAGTGAAAATATTTATCTTATTAATCTAGCGACTAGAGAGACAGAACAACTTACTTATGATGAAGAGGATATTGTCGGTATGTCTTGGTTTGGCGATAGCCAAAAGTTAGTCTTTGCTGCGCAACGCGCTGATAATCGCTTTGGTTTTGTTATCGATATCAAAAGCCGAGTCAAGCAAGCATTAAACCTAACAGGCTTTAGCTACCCAAGTATTGCCAAACAATCACAACAGCTGTATTACCAAGAACGCATAGAAAACTCTTCACTTTTTAGCTTGCAGCTTAATGATGTTATCGCCAGTAGCCCGTTCCCGGTATTACAATCAAATTTCACCTATGAATCACCAGATTACAGCGCTATCAATGATTTAGTGGTGTTTTCTTCCAATGAATCTGGCTTTGATGAACTTTGGTCAGCCAAACCCGATGGTAGCGCGCGTAAACAGTTAACCAATTTAAAACAGACACTACGTTACCCTAAGTGGTCACATGATGGTCAAATGGTGGCCTTTTTAGCACCACTATCTGAAGATAGAGGTGATGGCATATATATATATTCGTTGAAAAATAAGCGAGTTACATTACTAAAAAGTCCCTTTATCCAGCATAACCGTCCAAATTGGACCATGGATGATAATCAAATTATCTCGGCAATTTATGGCGATAAGCATACCGATATTTATAGCATCAATATCGCAGACTCCAGCACCAAGCGCCTCACCTTTGATGGTGCACGTTATGGCGTAATGATATCAGCTGAGACCTTACTTTATACCAAGCTGAAGAAAGGGTTATGGCAAAAAAGCATCAATGATGTGCAAGCTGGTGATAAAGTTATTAAGGGTAAAATCTTTAATACCTTATACGCCTGGACTTATGAAAATGGCCATGTCTATTACCAAAAATCCTTCGATGATCACTATCAATTGATATCCTACGATCTCGAAAAAAGAATCCAAACGCCGCTAGTGAGGTTACCGCTAAACTCTATATCTAAGACTGACAGTATTACCTATTTAGCCACAAAAGATCGTTTGCTCTACACCAGCAGCAGTTTCCCTCAGGCCAATATCAACATGGTTGCTAGCCAAAAACTGTTTTAGTTATGGCTATACGGTAGCTAAATACATAAAAATTTTTAGATATAAAAGCCGAACATAAAAAAAGGCCAACAAATGCATCACATTTGTTGGCCTTTTTTATCTTGTCATTACAAGGAGAAGTTAATTGTTATTAACACATAAAACTTTATTCACTCGCTTGAGCTTCTTCAGCAGCACCTTCACCGACATTATTGTCACCAGCAGTCTCTATTTCTATTTGTGAAACACGCTGTAAACCTCGAGGCAGCTTATTACCACGACGACCACGCTCACCCATATAGTGTTCAATATCAGTAGTTTTGAGGGTAAGTTTACGCTTACCTGCATGCAAGGTAATGGCAGCACCTTGTGGAATAACACAAAGTAAACTAACAAACTCTTCTCTCGTTTTTGCACGGGCAGAAGGTATATTAATAATCTTGTTGCCTTTACCTTTACTGAGTATCGGTAAGTTTTGTACCGGGAAAACGAGCATGCGCCCTTCGCTAGTAATTGTTAGACAATAATCACTATCAATATTACTAATTAATTGCGGCACCATAACTTTAGCGGCTTCAGGTAAGCTAATCAGTGCCTTACCATTTTTATTGCGACTAACCATATCGGCAAAGCTAGTAACAAAGCCATAGCCCGCATCACTGACTAATAAGTACTTAGCCTCGTCATCAGACATTATGCTATGCACAAATGTTCGCCCTGTGGTCAAATTAAAACGACCGGTAAGCGGTTCGCCTTGAGAGCGAGCTGTGGGTAAAGTATGGGCGTCAGTGGTAAATGCCCGGCCATCAGAGCCGATAAATACCACAGGGCGATTACTGCGCCCTTTTGAGGAGCATAAATAACCATCACCCGCTTTATAACTTAAGCTGGTTGGGTCAATATCATGGCCTTTAGCGCAGCGTGCCCAACCTTTATCAGATACCACAACAGTAACCGACTCACTTGGCACTAAATCTTTTTCAGTAAGTGCTTTTGATTCAGTACGTTCTACTAATCTAGAGCGGCGATCATCGCCGTATTCAATAGCTGCAGCAAGAATTTCTTTTTTCATTAGCGTGCTCATGCGCGCTTTTGAATTAAGGATTTTCTCT
>JALJPA010000224.1 GCA_022969215.1 Colwellia sp.
ATTTACAAGGTAGTGATACCTGTATCGTGGTGGCTATTAATGTTAAAGGATCAGTGGCTAGTTCAAATGCTAATGATGCACTAGAGTGGCAAGATGAAAGTTCAACTGTCACGGGCACTGTTGTGGGTGAAGGTTGGGCTAAGGCGGGCGACTCTGCTCGTCAACGTGCAGAACAAGACGCGCTGCGCCGAGCTATTTCTCGTGTTGTTGGCATTTACCTTAGCCAAAATTCAGTTCAGTCATCTGTAACCATTATGCAAATTAGTAATGATAATGAGCATAATGAAGTGAGGGATTTGATTAGTCAACAAATGTCTAGTCGTAGCTCTGGCCTGGTTAAATCTTGGCAACCTTTAGCATCGAAGCAACTTGCCAAAGGTGGCTTGCAAGTTACGTTACAGGTGGTCGTTGATAAGTCACCACTGATCGCTCAATCGAAAGACTTTCTTGCTCAAATTGGTTCGCCAAAAGTGAGAGTAGTCGCTGACAATAACTTTGAACCTATTTTGAAAACTTGGCTGTCCGAGCAAGGAATTGAAACAGGTTCAGGCGCTAGTTTACAAATAATTGCTCAACACAAATTACGCGGGCCTGCCAATAGTAAGCGTTTGTCATTTACCATTGAGGTACGCGATTTAGCCAATAACCTCTATGGTCAATGGCGCAACGATCCAAGTTTGCTTTCTTTACCCGACTCAGAACATGTCTTAGAAGACTTAACCCAAGTAACTTTTGAAATGCCACAGCAGTTGCAAAGTTTGCAGCAGGCACTGAGTAAAGCTTTTGTTAATGTCGTGAGTCAAGGTGGTTTGGTTCGTGAAATTATAATTCGTTCAAGCCACCTCTCCCAACCAGAAAAATTACATGCTGTTATCTCTACCATCGGTGGGGTCAAAGATGTTGCGATCTTTACGGAAAATAAATACTTAGTTGCTAGCCTTCGCTATTCAGGGGATACCGGTGAGTTGGCTTTAATGATGCAAAACTCTTTAGCTGCTATTAGCAAAGCTTCTATTCCAAATGGACAGGTCATAGATGACCAAACAATATTATTTAATTAAGGAATATTATGAAATTTACAATACTTACTTTGGCATTAGCCTTATCTCTGCCGGCTTTAGCTAACGATGATTTCGATTTAACCGACCTGATTCCAGTAAAACCAGGACAAAGCATTCCAAATGCCGACACAGTGACGGTGAAAGGAGATGTCGTGGTTGGAACTGATGACGTTGCCGCTGTTGCTGTTGCGTATCAGACATTAATCGAAGAAGAAGATGGCATAAAAATGATTAAAGTGGGCTCAGGTATGGGGATCCTTTCAGTTGGTAGTGCAAGTTACCAAACTTTTAATAATCACAATGCGAGCTTATTGTCAAAGCGTGGAGCTTATAATAAAGCATTTTTAATTGCTAAAAAACAGTTTGTTGCCAATATGAAAGGTGTTACTTTGGCTTGTTCTAATGTCGTTTCGGCAAGTATGGACGTTATTGATAGTGGTAATGAAAGTGTCGCAAATACTGCTGATGCTCAGCAAGAAGTTTGTGTTGAAAGTGTGTCTGGCTCATTAGCGGGCTATGTTACTTTTGATGTTAACGATGATATTGAGGAAAAATTAGTACGCGTTAGCTTAATTTCTACGCCAAAAACACGTGCCCAAATTAGCCAACAAGCCGGCGCAATAGCTGTGACTACTGCTCCTAATGAAATTTTCAAGCATATTATTAGCGATCTAAAAAGTGGTATTTTACCGCCAGTTGGCGCGAAAGTTTTAACTAATCCTGAAACCAATGAAAACTATGTTATGGGCTTTGGCTCAGCCATTATCAGAAATAACAAGAATAAGTCTATTGCTAGAAAGCTCAAAACGGTGGCAAAGCGCCAATCTGAGACTCGTGCTCGCGCTGCGTTACTCGGTACTTTAAAAGGTGAACAAGTTTATTGGGACGGCGGCTTTGATGAGAAGCAAGTTGATAAAAGTAATCAGTTTGATTACGATCCTGTAACGTTAGATCCAACACAGGTCGCTGTGTTAGATGAAGAACAATCTACGTTCATCAATCAACTTAAAGCAACAGATGATTATAAAACGCTAACAGCTGGAACACTACCCCCAGGCGTTTCAACAAAGAGTTTTGTTTCTACCGATGGGAATTGGCAATATACCGTAGCAATTTATTCTCCTAGCCTAGAAAAAACAGCGCGTCAGGCAAATAAAGAAATGAATGCTACGAGTACAAGCCGAGTAAAAACAACACATAAAATCAATACGACAGGAGGTCGTAATGAAAAGGGTGAAAACTCACAAGCAGCATCGGGTCAAGTAAGTAAATCAGGCGACTTATAATGCTCCCTGCGGCAATGCTGTCGGTAACAATTGCCGCGAGTTCTGCCGCAATTGTTCACCATACACCTGCTTTTAAAGTGATAAACCAAGCAGACAGTGCCCAAGTTTTTCCGTTGAACACTGACTTGCCTGCTCGTCTGTGGACAAAAGCTTGTCGCAAGGCTCTGTCTTATCCATTAAGGGTGCTAAAGCAGCAGCAATTAGCTAAGCAATTAAACTTGGCGTTATCAGATAAAATTAATTATGCCACTAGTCATTTAAGTGACTACCAAGACCAAAAAATTGAGGGGGGCTTAAGTTGCAGTGGTAAGGTCAACGAAACTAAGCCTGAATTAGGTAAGGCAACCTTGGCACTGATGAATGCTTGGTGGGCTTTAGAGCAAGGTGAAACAAGCTTTCTAAAGCCTTTGTTACGACTTTCAATAGCACATTCGGCAACTAGAAATGATGCCATAGTATTAATAGCGAGCCAAAACGGAGGGCAAAAAGGAAAGGAAATTTTCGAAGAGCAAGTTGACGGAACAAGTTTATTGTTAAATGCAAGTAAAGCAGCACTTGCAAGCTTTTGGATTGAACAGGGCGACCATCAACCTGCGATCGATATTCTGGCACATTGCGACAGCAAGTTATGCTATCAATTGCAACTTAAGGTAAATTTGCACAAGGAATTAGAAGAAGAAGAAACGGCCGACGATTTAGCTAGTTATTTTTAATAACTAGGAATAAACACATCAAAATTAAAAGGCTATCTATTAGTGTTAGCATTTATTTAATTTACTTCGGTGATACATCACTACACAGTACTATCAATGCTGATGAAATAGCAGCCGAAAAAATGCGGAGACCTAAACAATATTGAAAATTCGGTCGTAATCACCAGGACTCTAAATCTCACAAAATGGTCAATGTTTTAGTTAATACGATGTTATAAAACACTTTGATTACACAAACTTCTGACCACAAGCCAAGTAACAGTGAAATGATGGGGAAATTACAAGGAAAGCAACCTGAGCAAGCTGTTCTGATGCTAAATGACTTTAAGAGTGAACAGTGGAAAGCATTAAATTCATACGTTCACGCGTTACAACGTCACGGCGCTGGCTATCCTGAAAAGTTAGTAAAAGAAATAATAAAATCGTCAAATGGCTTACTAACAATGACAGCTATGATGGCGGCAATACTTACTGGTAATGAACATATCGTTAAAGACATTACCAAAATACAATATCGCCACAAAGCCTGCCTGTTCTTTTAACTTAATAACACTAGGGCTTAGGTTAGAACCGTTGAAACTGGCCATGTAGTGTATTCCTTATGTCCGTTAGGTAAGGGCTTAAATAAGCCCTTAGACTCTTTACCTGCAGCTAAACCGCAATTATTTCCTGACTTTTTTCACCAACTGCCTGTAAGTTTTTAAATGAACTTATCATGCTCATATCACCTTGAGACGCTTTTTGTATATGATCCGACCACCATTGCATTAGCTCTCTTCTTTTTTCAAGGTAGTCGGAACGGTTATATGAACGACGCGTAACATTAGGGTCTAGGTGAGCTAGTGCCGCTTCAACAACATCATAGTCAAACCCTTGTTCATTGCAGGTAGTAGAAAATAAAGCACGGAAGCCATGGCTTACAATCTTATCTTTAAAGCCGTTTCGCTTTAGTGCCGTATTAACAGTTTATCTATTAGCATGGCTTTGCGGGTTCTTTTCACTAGTAAAAACGTACTCTCGATGACCGCTGATAGGACGTAAATACTCTAGCAAACCGATTACTTGCGATGATAAAGGGATAATGTGTCTCTCTTAGCCTTCATCTTTTCTGCTGGTATTGTCCAGGTCTGATTATCAAGATCAAACTCTGCCCATTGCGCTGTTGCTGTTTCGACAGCCCGAGTGGTACAGTGCAGTTGTAATAAAAATATACACCTTGTTCTTGGTGTTATGTTGGCATTAGCCATGCCAAGCATTAAGTCCGGCAATTGAACCATCAACAACAGCAAGTTGCATAATACCATTAATGAAATTGCATAGCCGTTTAACGGTTTCATGTAAACCTTGTGCAACAAGTGGGGTCATTATTTTTTTCAGGTGTATCGGCTTTATTTGATCAATAGGGGAATCTTTTAATGTGGGGAGAACGTGTTTAGTTAACGATTGATATGCGCGCCTGATTGTTGGCTCTTTCCACGTTGTTTCTTTGAGTGTTTTCCAAGCTTCTGCATATTTGATAAAGGTATTTTCAATCGCATTCTTTTCTTCTTGGGCTTGCTTGTCTCTATAGGCCTTAGGATCGATATCTTTTACTAACAACTCACGAGCACTAGCGCTTTCCTTTCTCGCCTCAGCTAATGACAAAGCAGGGTACTTGCCTAAGCTTAAATTGGCTCGTTTTTTAGTGTAGGGGCTTTGATAGTTAAACAACCATAACTTTGAGCCGTTTGGTTTAACTCTTAATTGTAAGCCCGAGCCATCAGCAAGGTTATATTCTTTGTCTTTTGCCTTTGCTGCTTTAACTTCTGTATTAGTTAACGGTTTTGCTATTTTAGCCATGACACACCACTAGTAGAATAATTAAACAATTAGACCTATCTATGTAACATCATAATCATGAGTTATTGATAGTGTTACATTGAGTGTTACATTGAGTGTTACATTAGCGGTGGGATTTTACAATACGATAAAGGACTTGAAAAATCCTTGTAACTCTGTGCATTAGTTATTCTTATTGATGTACAGGCATAAAAAAAGACGCCCTAGGACGTCTTGATTCATATATATGGTCGGAGTAGCAAGATTCGAACTTGCGACCTCACGTCCCCCAGACGCGCGCGCTACCAAGCTGCGCTATACCCCGACAAGGTAAACTCTAGGGATAACGAGTTTACCGCCTGTATATTAATGATTTATCGAGCTATTGCAATGATAAATAGCTGAATAGTTAGCCCTAACTGTTTAATCGGCTAACTATTACTCGATATCGGACAATTTTACTCAACTTTACTTAACTAAAGGATACTTACTGCTTTTCTTGTTGGGTAAACTTCTTAATAAAGTGTACACCATCAATCATTAACGGGAAGTCTGAGTTTACCGTTATTGGTGCTTCAAATTGTCTAGAGTAACTTTGGAAGTTACCATTTTGGTCAACAAACACTGATTTATCTTTATTAAAGATAATGATGCCTTTATCGGTAGTGTTGGCAATCACTCTGTCTTTATTCAATGACGGTAGGTCACTGCCATTACTATAATCAGTAACCTGACAACCTAACCATTGAGTCATTAAGGTTGGCTGTAAGTCCATATTACTGGTATTAAAGCTCACATCTTTATGGCTTACGCTAGTGCCTTGCGGATATATAAATAATGCTGGTTTAGTGTTTAAACGCGTTTCATTGCTTTGATTGCCAATAGAGCTGATCCAAATGATATCTTTTTGTGTTTTTTGTTTCTGTGCCAGTAGTAAAGCATCAACAAATAGCTCAAATTGATATTGGTTATTGTTTTTTACTGCTTTATTGGCCTTAGTTACATGGCTATTTTTAAAGTAGATAATATGCAAACCAGGGGCTTTATTATTTAACTTTTCAGCAAAAAGTAAACTTGAAACATTGAACAGTTCAGTTTTCTTACTAAATAGCGCTTCGAACCAACGTGGTTCAGTGATAATAGTGTTTGCATCTGAACTAGCTGCTCGGGGTTCTTGTATTGAATTAGCAGTAAACTCATCAGAAATAATCGTTAAGCTCGTTGCTAAGGCTTGTTGGTCAATACGCTGAAACAATAGCGGTTTAACACCTTGTTTTAAAATATCTTGTTGATAAATACTCGGTAAAGAATAAAGCAGGTTAAACCAAGCATCATCTTTTAGACCAGTATCAATATTATTGGTTAAATGTAAGCTGGTAGCACTGGCTCTATCACTAAATTGATTTAGCTGGCTAATAGAAACTTGCTGCTCCGTTAGAATTAAAAATACTGAGTTAGTCGGCGCTTTATTGGCTACTTCACTCGGGCAAAGCTCAGCAGTAATAGTCGGGTAACTAGGAATAGCGTGACTAAACGATAACGGGCTATTTTTACGCTCGATATAATCGTCAATATTAAATAAGCCGTATTTAGTCAACAGCGTTTTAGCGGTAGCTGGGTAAGACAAAGGTAATACTGTATCTTGGCGTAAAATATCATAATCAAGATTCGCATCAGCCCAAATATGGCTTAAATGACTAAAGAAGAATGATAAAACTAAAGCAAAAATAACAAAGCGAGCAAAGACCGTTTTTTGTAATTGCCTTAAATGCTTCCAAGCATAATTACTAACAATAAACTCAAAGCCTAAAATAACGATAGCCAGTGCGCCACCTATAGTGAAAAACAGGCTATTTTCTTTGGCAATGTCTTGTAGCAAACTAATAATTTGTGAACTTGAAGAGGCGTTTAAATGATAACCCAAGCGGCTATAGATAAAGGCATCGAGCATCAATAGTAATAAACCCATGGCAAAAATGATAGAACCACTGGTTCTAATGAACTTCGTATTGGGGAAAACGAGCGTTAAAGGAAACAACACCAAAACAAAACTTATAAAGGTCAAAAAGGCAATATGACTCACCCAAGTTGTTATTAAGTAAACTTGGCCAAAGAGTGTTGTCGGTGCGGGATCACTAAATAAATAGTAAGAGGATAGTGCGATTGCTGCTAAAATATTGAAAAATGTGAACCAATGGCTCCAACTGATCAAATGTAATAGTTTTTTGCTATAGCTTTTTGTATCAAAAGAAACCATTGATTATTATTCTTCTTTTTGCAGAGAAATTGAACTAGTAAGTATTTAAACTGAATAAGGGCTTAAACAGATTTTTTTAATGCGCGGGTAAAGTTGTCTACCACTGCAGTACGTTTGCCTTGAGGTACTTGGCTAAGTACATGTGTCACGGCATTACCTAAACACATTAAGGCTAAATCTGGGGTGG
>JALJPA010000225.1 GCA_022969215.1 Colwellia sp.
ATGTGAAGGTGACTTCTTCAAGTTCTACCGGGGCGAGTTTTACTACTGTTTTGGTGACTGTTTTGGCGCGGGTACGGCCAAATTGATAACTAATACCTAATGTGGTTAAGTGAGCGTTGCTACCGCCAATAGTATCGTTACCTAAATGATCAAAATATTGATATTCAAAGCGTACTTGCCAAGCATCAGCCAGCTGATACGTTACCCCAGCCCCGACCGTCGCTGCCCAATCATCAGCATTGGTTTTATTAAAAGGGCCTTTATTACTGCCATGCCAATTAAAGATACCTGCCTTAGCAAAAGCGGCAATTTCTTCTGTGAGATAAAGTGAACCAAGTGCGGACAGTTCCAGGCCTTTCATGCTCCCGGTATGTTGATAAACATTACCATTTTCTAAATAGCTTGCTTTAGCATCACCTAAATCTATGTAGGCAGCTTCCAAGGCAAAATTGTCATTAAACTGATAACCAGTAAATACACCGGCAGCAAAGCTATTTTTATCACAGTCAAGGCTCCAAGCTTCACAACCATGTTGGTAGTGATTAATGCCTAACTTACCTCCGAGATAGAAAAAATCGGCAGGTAATTCACCCACTACTGCGAGTTCCTTATCATCAGTGCTTTTAGTTGGGGTATCGGTCTGTGCTGTGACAGTGGCGTTAGCGAGTGATAGTCCTAAAGGAAATAGCAGTATAGCTAACGAAAATTTAGGTTTAAGTGCTTTTAGAAAGGAATACATTGTATGTCATCCATGATGCTTAAATAAAAAACAGTTGATGGATAGGGATTATACAGAAGCCATGAGCTAATAAAAGCAGTTTATTTGCTTGAGTTTGATTTGAAATCATAGTGAAAACAGGCACCTGAGTTCACATTCATTGTTTCGATAGAACCATTAATTTTTTGGTTAATTAAGTTAAACACGATAGACATACCTAAACCTATGCCACCTTGTTTTCGCGCTGTGGTAAAGAAGGGCTCAAAAATATGTTGCTGGGCTTCTTTAGATAAGCCATGACCATTGTCACTGTATATAACTTCCACTTCATCAGCAGCTAGCTTTTTAATTTCAATAGTTATTTTATTTTTTTTGCTGGTATTGTCAGTACTTGTACCGGCTTTTGTGTTACTAGAAAAGCCATGTTTTACACTGTTATTGATCAAGTTAGTTAATATTTGTGCATGAATACCAGGGTAAGTAGCTAACATTATGGTGTCTTGGCAGTAAATTTCTAAAGTCACGTTCTGAGGTTTGAGCATTGAGCGTAAGGTAGAAATTACTTTTTGATAATATTGGCCAATATCTAGCGTTTCTATTTCTAATTGGTGCTGATCTGCGGCGGTTTTTTTGAAGTTCTCGATTAATTTTTTAGCTCTGTTTAAGTTTTCCCCTTGCATAGTTAAAGCACTATCGGAATTATTACGGAAGTTTTCCATATCTTTCATACTAAGGCTGTTGCTATCCAGTTTATCTTTCAATTTTTTTAATTCATCGGCCATGATACTGTGCGTGGTTATCGCTATACCTAAAGGCGTATTCACCTCGTGGGAAACACCAGCAACCAAGTTACCCAGAGCAGACATTTTTTCAGACTCTACTAATTGCTGCTGGGTTAGTTGTAACTCTTTTGCTGTCTTAGCAAGCTCTTGGGTTTGTGTGGACAGTCTTTGTTCGAGCAATTCGTCATAATCAATACGTTCAAGTTCAGCGGCAATACGGCCAGAAAATAATTGTAACAGCGCCACTGCCTCTTTTTCATTTTTATGTTCCGTTTTGAATAAAGCGACAATTAAGCCGATAACCTGTTGCTTGGTGTTAACCAGTGGCACAGCTAAATAGGCTTGAATTTCCAACTCAATTAAAAGTGGATCTTCCGGAAATAACACCGCAACATTTTTAGGGTGAAAACATACCGTATTAGCAGTAATGTTAGCGCAAGGGCTATTATTTATAGGGGACTTAAGGTTATCGGTGATCTTGCCATTAGCAACTAAAACCTCGGTTTTATAGCTGTCAGTTTGTGAGTTTATGCGGGCAATAAAAGTATAATCAGCGGCAATCACTTTATTGAGGGCTAACATTAGCTTAGTAAAAAATTCATCGCCATAGCTGTTGGATACGCGGTCAATAATTTCTTGAATATGAGTTAACATGCTGACTCCGATATATTTCTATAACTTAACTATGGCATAAGCCTTTTTATTTTTCATGAGTTAAATCAGCCATTATCTCTTTTATATAAGTTAATTTAATGGTTAACAATTTTATTGGTCTTATGTGCTAACTTGAGTGAAAAGCACTCGCATTTATTTTTCTTTTAGTTGATTATAGAAAAATAGCATTACCCTAGGAATTAACTAAGTTGCATTATCAATATTTACATAGAAGTTCATTTGTTAGAGATGGACTCTGGCTACTGGCAATAAATAGTATTCTGTTTTTTTTATTTGCTCAGTATGATGTATTAGAACTTATTATTGGTTTGGTAAAAGAGCATGAACATTGGGAGCTTGATGAGTTTTTGCCTTTAGGGGTAACGCTAACTTTCAGTTTGGTGATTTTTATCTATCGTCGTTTGGCCGAATTAGGACGAGTAACGCAAGCTTTTGAAGAACTTGCTAAGCAAGATCCACTTACCCATGCCTTTAATCGCCGTGCAGGCCAAGCTATATTGCATAACTTTTATGTGAAAGCGGAACGTGATGGTGAGGGCTTTAGTTTATTACAATTAAACATTGATAATTTTAAGCGCATTAATGATTCCTATGGCCCGAGTGTTGGCGATGACATTTTAATTAACTTGGTTAATATCATTCAGAAAAACATCGCTGCTAACAGCCAACTGATTCATTGGCACAGTGATAACTTTATTGTAGTTTTACCAGCAGAGGTCACTTCTCCCTATGAATTTGCTAATAAGCTTAGAGAAACCATAGCTCAGCAACTGTTTACCACAGATACTATCACTTGCAGTATGGGAGTGACGTCATGGCGAAAAGACCTTTCTTTACAGAATGTGCTACACAATGTTGAAGATGCTTTGCTTGATGCTAAGGCGGCCAATAAGAATATAGTTAAGGTCGCTTAACGGTATTTAGTTAGGATGATTAAAACTCGTATCCAGATTACAATATCAGCGAGATATAGTATTTTTCTAGCTCAAGGTAATCATCCATATCAATCTCTAACATAGTTAAAACATCAGATTTTACTTGGCCCCAATCAGGGGCTTCACTATGGCGCTTATTTCGGTAAACCAAATTTTCTGCAAGCTTGAGTGTTGCGTAACCTAATTTCTCATGCTTGTTGGCGGTAGTCGCTAGAAAGTTGATATCGTGGTGGTGAAGGATGATGTTGCATACCTGCTCAGGTAAATGCCAAGACATGGCAATTAAATAGCCGACCATGGCATGATTCACTTCATATTTATTTTCTTCTAAGGCAATAGAGTTTTCTTCAGCTCGATTTGCTTTGATAAGGGTTTCTCTATAATCAGAAAATTTGTTAGAAAATGCGGGTATACCGCAGTCATGAAAGAGCCCTATGGTATATAAATCACCACCGGATAATGGTGACACCAATTGTTGATTAATGATCGTCATCGCATAAGCGATATCTTTTGAATCGTCCCAAAACCTTTCTAATGTTAAACAGCAGTCAAGTTGAGTAAAAGAGCGCCTAAATAATATTGCCGTAGCGAGCGAATTAATCGCATCTTTCCCTATGAAGAACACGGCGTGTTGAATATCAATAATTTTTGTTTCTAAAGAAAAAAGCGCAGAATTTACATTCATAAGTACTTCAGCGGATAAACTAACGTCCTTAGAAATAACCTTAGCAAAGTCGGCAAGTATGGCTTCATTATCACGCATTAGGCGTTGTAATTGCGTGAGTATTTTAGGCTTTATTGGGATGTAAAAACCATGCGGTATCTCATTGATAGCCTTTTCTTTAATATTGAACATCTATTTTTTCAGCTTTTAACGGGCTGCAGAGTTTCAAAGTATAGTGTTTATCAGGTATTGAGCAAATGAACAGGTTTGTTTCGTTGCTAAGGTGGCAAAAAAAATATCGTTAAGTCAGCTTAACGATATTTTGATTCAGGGGTTCTCTTGTCAACGCTAGAACCTGTATAGGAGCTACTGGTGCGAATACTTTAGTTTACTTCCTTAATTGATAAATTTTAGGCTTGTTGGCGTTTTTTTTGCTCAATCAGATGTATATCGTGTTGTGGGAATGGAATCGTGATTTTCTCTTGCTCAAAAGCTAAATAAATCGCTTTATAGGCACTATATTTAGCTGCGTATAAGTTTGTTGTCGGTATCCAAAGTCTTATGCCAATAGTGATGGCGCTATCTGCAAAGCCATCAATACCTACTTGCATACGCACCTCTTCAGTATAAATATCGAGCTTTGCTAGAGTGCGCTCAATGAGTTGCACCACTTCGATAGGGTTATCTTGATACGAGATGCCAACAGAGAGTTTCAATAAAGTATCTTTCCTTGAATTAAGCACTACTTCACCAACAATATGTTTATTGGGAATGGTGATCTCCGCGCCATTTTCATCTTTGAGGATGGTAAAAGCTAATTGCACCTCTTTAACTATGCCAGTTACCCCTTGTACTTCAATAGTATCACCGACGACAAATGGGCGAATAAGTATGATATTAAAGCCAGCAGCATAATTGGCTAGTAAACCCTGTAAAGCTAAACCAGCACCTAATGAAATGGCACCTATAGCGGCAATAAAAGGGGTAACACTAATACCTATTTTGCTCAGGGCTATGATACAGACCATTATCATCACTAGCATTTTGGTGGTACTTGCTAGGAAGCGACTTAAAGTGACATCAAGCTTTTGTTTTTCACAAAGGTGTAATACCGCTTTAGCGACTTTACCGGCAACAGCATAACCCAATAAAAATATCAGTAAGGCGCCTACTAGTTGAAAGCTATAGTTGCTGAAGAATTCTATTATTATTTGGTAAAATACCGAGGCTTGCTCTATTTCAGAACGTAATAATTCTGCCGAAAGGTCGGCTGCTGCTTGTGCGTTTTCGGCAATGTTCGTAGTAAGCTGTTCTGCGCTGTTGTTGGTTGACTCTGACATTTGAAGATCCTTTGACATATATAGTTATACCAATTTTATTCAATTATTGCTCACTTGTGCTGGTTAAAATGCGTCATATCAGCGTTGCTCTAATATATTTTTCCTATGCACAACAAGATCACAAACTTAATGAAACGGGTATTAAGGGCTTATTTAGGCCTGCTTTTATTTAGAAACGATAGCCAAGTTGCATCATAAACTGCTGTCTATCACTAAAAGCGAAGTTGGTTTCGGCAATGACCGCCCATTCTTCAGTAATGTTCCATTGTGCGCCTATAAGGTAGTTAACGGGAGAGCTAGTATGCTGGTCGATAAGCACGGTGACTCTATTGCCAGGAGTGGCTACCGCTATCTGCTGTTCAATATCTTGTTTCATAGCGCCTACCCATATTTGTCCCTGATAAACGCCGATACTGCCATTCCAACCCAAGCGGGTCGAATAAACAGTTTGCTGAGTTTTCTTAATGGCTATATTGATGTCGGCTTCGGTGTAGTTAACATCAAACATACCAAAAAAGTCACCATAACCGCCGGCGAAGGTAGTACCGTAGCCAAGTACTGTGCCATTAAAATGTAAAGTAGTGGCTATGCCTTCAACAGCAACTAAACAATGACCGGGTGCTGGACCTTGGTAAGGTAAACTGATGCTGGTACAACGCTTGTCATTATAACCACTACCAATACCAGTAGCTGCCAATAATAAGGTTGGAAGCTCTAGATTAACGTCTAACTCAAGTTCAGCTTTACCGTTAGTTTTACCGACTAAGCCGTAAACATTCCAAAAAGGCAGTAGCCAAGTATCAAAGCGTAGATTGTAGGTGGTGTCTGATACTTTAAGGTTTTTAGCGGTAATAGTGTCATCAATAAAGTCATTAATAATGTCACTTTGTTGGCCGTCAATTTCCAAACCAATTTTAGACACAGTAAAAGGTTGCTCTTGGGTCAAGCCAACAATGGAGATACCAAAAGGTAATGGCAATAAATAACCAGCTTCGCGGGCTTCTTTGCCCAAAATAGGTAAAAAATCAGACCAGCGATTTCTTGGCGGTAAAGCTTCAGGTATAACTAACTCATAAGCAACACTCGAAGCAGGGTTTTGTCTGTTATGGACTTGTTGTGTATAACTATCGTCAGACTGTGCAGCACTACAATATTGCGCACACTGATTTTTTTGTTGCTCAGTAAGGATTATTGCTGACTCATTACTTATTTGGCTTGCTTGAGCCGCTTTGTCTTTTGGCTTAATAAGGGCATTTATCTTATTTTCAGTTGGCTGTTCATTGCCTTGTGCGCTAAAGGTAAGTAAAGAGCAGCATAAAAAACTTAGTAGCAGTAAGTAGTTAGCCATAAAGCTGTTTTCCGTAAAGATATGTGATTTTGTTGGCTATTTTATACTGTTCTGTGTTGCGCGGACAGATTAAATCGATTTCTCAACAGCATAAGCTCAGTTTGGCGTGGCTTTTAATAAGAAAAAAGTACCGAACTTAGCGTAGGGTGCTTACTTTTTTCTTACTAAGACTATGCAAACTAAATCATCAATCATTCACTGTCTAATAGCTCAGTTAATCTAGCCATTTGCTCTGTTAATGCAGCAACTTGTTGCTCTAACTCTATTACTCTTTCAGCTAACTGAGCTTTATCTTCTAAGGATGTTGGCTTGGTTTGAGTGTCGGCGGCTTGAATAAAGCTTGTTTCATCAAAATCGGATAGTAAATGCACGTAACGAGAGTCACGCTTTCCTGGTTCTCGGGCAAGTTTTTTAACTAATACTTGCCCGTTTAGCTCTTGCAGTTCGTTTAAGGTAGCTTCTACTTCACTAACATCGGAAAAATCCGCTAGACGATTGGTGCGAGTTCTTAATTCACCAGGCGTTTGTGGACCCCTAAGCAATAACACACAAATAATTGCTCTTTGTTGGGGAGTGAATTGTAAACTCCCAAATTCGGTATTACAGAAACGATGGAAGTATTTATTCACCCGACTTGATGCTTTTTGATCGACCATCAATTGATTAATTTGCACCAATTCATCGATAAGGTTTTGAATATCTCCTTCAGAAAGGGACATGACCGGCTCACGATTGCTTTTTTGATTACAACCGATAAGAATGCCGTTTGGCGAAAGTGGATATTGCTCGGGCGTAGTGGTTTCTTTCTCTAGCATTACCCCGATAATGCGGCATTGCTCTGCGGATAGTGTAATCATA
>JALJPA010000226.1 GCA_022969215.1 Colwellia sp.
ATTGATACTTTTTTAACTGACGTAGCTCATTGGCTCAGTATTGTTTTGCCCACTGGCGTTGCGCCGGTAAAGGTGAATTTTGCGATATCAGGATGTTGGGTTAACACTTCACCCATGCCGCGAGCATCTTGACAAACAACAACAGTAAAGACTCCTGCAGGAATACCAGCTCTTTCAGCAAGTTCTCCCATAGCAAGCGCAGAAAGTGGTGATTGTATTGCAGGCCGGACGACAAAAGTACAACCTGCCGCTAAGGCCGCCGCAGCTTTACGGGCAATCATGGCATTAGGGAAATTCCATGGGGTAATTGAGGCAACAACGCCAACTGGTTGCTTAATGACTATAATGCGTTTGTCATTTGATAGCCCAGGAATAATATCGCCATAAACACGTTTACCTTCTTCAGCAAACCACTCAATAAAAGAGGCACCATAAGCAATTTCACCCTTGGCTTCAGCTAAAGGTTTACCTTGCTCTAAGGTTAGAATTCGGCCTAAATCGTCCTGGTTTTCCATCATCAGATCAAACCAGTTACGCAATAAAGTCGCTCTTTGGTTAGCCGATTTTGCCGACCACATAGCTAAGGCATCTTTAGCGGCTTTTACCGCCAGTTTGGTTTCAACTACGCCAGCATTGCTGACTTTGATGAGTTCTGCGCCATTGACTGGGTTGGTCACAGAAAACTCAGTGGCACTACTATGCCAACTACCGTTTATATAAGAAAAGTTTTTCAATAATTGTTTATCAGCTAGGCCGTACATAACGAGTCCTTAATAATTTTCATCTGTTTGAGTATATGTCCCTATTGAAACTCATAACAAACTCAGGTTAAATATAAAACATTAAACCTATTGTTTGGACCAGACCAAACTTATAAAGAAAGTTACTTATGAAAAACACATCAATTATTCCCAAGCCAGTAACTGAGTACGACCTAAGATTACTGAGAATTTTCAGCTCCGTGGTTGAATACGGTGGTTTTTCTGCTGCAGAGCTAGCACTAGGTATTACCCGCTCGACCATCAGTGTGCACATGTCTAACTTAGAGACACGGATGAAGCTAACCTTATGTCGTCGCGGTCGAGGCGGGTTTTCATTAACCGAAGATGGCCAAGCAGTTTACCGGGCAGTCATAGAGTTATTTGACTCACTCAATGACTTTTCTTTACTGGTGGGTACCTTAGGTAAAGAGCTTAGTGGAGAGTTAGTTATCTTGTGCGCCGATCAATTAGACTCGTTCAAACAACAAAAATTGGCGCAAGTTATTCAACAACTACACGATGACTCGCCCAACTTACATATAGTCTTAGACGGTGACTCAATTTCCACTATTGAAAAGCAATTATTAAAAGATAAAGCCCATATAGGCTTATTCCCAAGTTACCAACAGATCGAGGGATTAAGTTACACCGCTTTATCACACGAGCCTATTTTTTTATGCTGCGCTAAAGGCCATCCTTTTTTTAGTCAAGTTGATAGCTCGATTTCGGAGCAAGCATTGGCAGAAGTTGCTGCGATTCATCCCGGTATCGATATAGATAATGAGGGTAAAGAGCAGTTAATGAAGCTTAATTTATCAGCTAAGTCTTATCAATTTGATACCCGTAAAACCATGATCTTATCAGGCCGTTATCTTGGCTATATGCCGCAAAGTTATATTCAAGAAGAATTAAACCAAGGTCAGATCCGTATTATTAAACCCAGTAGTCATACCTATCAATTTAACTTGTCCTTGGTGACAAAAAGCTCACCCCGTGAAGTTAACAAGGTCAATTTACTAAGCAATATTTTCAAGCAAGTGTTTAAAATAACTTAACTGACATTCAGTAAAGTTAACTCACGCAATAGCGAGACTAAAACCTATCGTTATCTTCAAAGTAACGTGCTCAACAGGCCATAACCTTTATTTATGGATGGACAAAGCTTAAGTCATTTCCTTATTAAAAATAAAATTACATTATGGGTATACAAGGTAATTAATAACGTTTTAATAAGGTGATGATTATGGCTAATACAGACGATGTTCAAATAAAAGTAACAAAGTGCAACAATATCTCTGCAGATAACTTTTCGGAAAATTTACAGGAAAATTCATTGACGGGATCTATTACTAACTCTGTTACAAATAGAATAAATAATAATGATGATGCCAGAACAAATACAGCTAGCTCTGAAGCTTCGCCTTTAATAAGATACTTTGATTTTGACGAATCAAACTATAGCTATGTATTAGGTTATAACTAAAACTGTAACTAAACCAACGGACAAGTCTATAACAAAAGCTATGAACTTTGCTATGAACTAAAGCCTATACGATGTCATTCTAAGGTACTAGTGTTTAGCAGAGTTATTGACCCTGACAGTGATTTCTAGGCAATAGCGAGGTAGTACTGATGCTAAAGTCGACCGATAGTTATTTAACTTTAGCTATTGTAATTAAGCCACTTGTTAAGCGTACCAGATAAGATGTCCATATCTATTGGCTTAGTTAAGTAGTCACTCATGCCAGCAGCAAAACACTTGCCATCATCCCCCACCATCGCGTTAGCAGTCATTGCAATAATTGGAATATCTTTATAATGATGACCCGCTTCGCCGGAACGAATTCCTCTGGTCGCTTGATAACCATCCATAATGGGCATTTGGCAATCCATTAACACCAAAGTAAAGGGCTTACCTGGGCAAGCGTTAGCTAATGTATCTAAGGCTTCTTGGCCATTCTTAGCCACGGTAACATTGAGGCCAATCTCGTTAAGCATATGAGTCGCGACTACAGTATTAATACGATTATCGTCTACCAACAAGACCTTGACCTTGCTGGAGAAATTTTGACACGGTACATCAATTTCATCGATTGCAATATTACTTTCACCTGAGTTACTATTTTCATCTAATTCACGTTCATCTAACTCACTATTTTCATGAGAAAATGAAGCCAAATATTGATGGGTAATTATTGGTTGAGATAAGTCGATATCACTGGCGGTAGACTTTATTATCGCTAGCGCATCTAAAATATCTGAGCCGGTAACGGGTTTTGAGAAGTAGGCATTGAAGCCTAAGTCGGTAAAATACTTTGTATCGCCTTGCGCTGACATCGACGTCATCATGACCATAGGCAGTTCATTAAAGCGCTTATCCTGTCGTATTTTCCGTGCAAAGGTGGCACCATCCATATCTGGCATCTGCATATCAACAAAAATCACATCAAATAGATCGCGTTTATTGTCAAAATAGCTCTCCAGTTTTAAAAACGCTGCCGCAGCACTGTCTGCTTCTTCTACACAGCAGCCCCAGTGTTCCAATTGTCCTCTTAATACTTCCCTGTTGGTGTCGTTATCATCAATGACTAATAACGATAACTTGCTGACATCTATATGAGGTACTACCTGTTTTGACTTACTGCTTTTTAGTAAGGTAATGTTGAACTTAAAACAACTGCCCTTGTTCAATATACTGGTGACCGAGATTGAACCTTGCATCAATTCGCATAATTGTTTAGAAATGGATAAGCCAAGTCCTGTACCGCCATATTTTCGTGTAGTGGATGAATCAACTTGTGTAAATAATTGAAAAAGGTTTTTAATAGATTTTTTCGGAATACCTATGCCACTATCCTCCACTGAGCAATTAAAGATTAAATCGGAATGTTCATCTTCAATGAGTTCAGCTCTGACAATAATATCGCCCGTTTCGGTAAACTTTATCGCGTTTGAAACCAAGTTCGAGATAATTTGTCTAATGCGAACAGGATCACCTTTGACCATTGAATGTTCAATGAGAGTAATATCAAGAATGAACTCTAAACCTTTAATTTCGGCCTGTAAGGCCACCGATTCGGCAAATTCAATTAACAAACTGCGCAAATCAAAATGCAATACTTCTAAATCTAGTTTACCCGCGTCCACTTTAGAAAAATCCAATATATCATTCAGTAAAGCTAATAATGACTTAGCGCTCGAACGAGCTATTTTTGCCTTATACATTTGATTTTCATCGAGCTTTGATTTGATCAATAAATCTAGCATGCCTAATACACCATTCATTGGCGTACGAATTTCATGACTCATACTCGCTAAAAACTCAGCTTTTGCCTGAGTTGAAGCTTCTGCTTCAACTTTGGCTAGCAAAAGCTTGATAAACATTTTATTGATGATGTTAGACACCACCGCTAATGTAGATAGAAATAGTGTGCTGGCAATCAATATAACGGTCATCATTGCGTGTGAAGCATTAGCTTCGGCGTGGCTGATATGGTCAATTGCCAAAAAATACGATGCCTGCATACCCATGTAATGCATACCGGTAATAGCGGCACCAACTAAGGCAGCAGAACGTAGTAATTGGTAATTCTGCTCTCTTGCAGCGTTTACATTAAACTTCCCGGCATAAAGCGCAATAATGGCTAACACCACAGCAACAATAATCGAGAGTATAAAAAACCAGGGTTGGTACACTAGAGTAAAATTCCCATACATTGCCTCCATGCCCATATAATGCATGATGCCAATGCCTGCACCTAAGATAATACCAGCCCCAATAAGGTGCCAAGTAGTGTAATTATCACGTTCAATAAAAAATAGTGCAATATAACTTGCTGCAATAGCGGGTAAAACAGACAGCGCTGTTAGTCCAAGATGATGATGAACGGCTACAGGTAATGATAACGCCAGCATACCGACAAAATGCATCGACCATATCGCGCAGCCCATGGCTAAAGAGCCACCAATATGCCACAAGCGCTTAGCGGTAACAGATTCAGCATAACGCATTGAGGGAATGGTAGATAAACCCGCGTACGCTCCTATCCAAGCAACGATATAAGAAGCAAGTACAACGAAGTAATTATAATCTGTAGTGAGTGCGAGAAAAATCGCGGTATTATTATCTAAAAATTCTAAGCCAAACATATTAGATATTCTCAACAGTGTAAGACAGGAAAAGAAAGGAAACTAAATGCACCAGTAATCAGCATAGATGCATTTAGCCATTAAGCTAATAGTAAATTTGCTTTGGTATAGCTTTAGTCTTTTTTGGGCATGGAAATTGATATAAATAGGCATCATGTACTGAGTCAGTCCAAAGGTTAGTTGATGATGTCAGTTTGTTTTTACATCATGTAGGAAAATAGTATTCCAATAAACAAAATGGAATCTTACCAATGCTACATAACGAGAAAGTTATGCTCTGAGGACGAAGAGTCTTAGCCGTTGATGACGATACATGACCTCTTTTTGCCATAACTCGCATACTAGATAAATTTGGTATAGAAGTTATTCAAGCAGAAAGCCTATTGAATCAATGCTGAAGTTGGTGGATATTATGATGTCAATAATGGATGGCATGGAAGCGAATATGACGATCGTTTTTTGAAAAACGACCGTCAATAACAGACATATTAACGAGTGGACTTACTGAATAAACTCTCCGGCTAAGGTATTGTTGAATTTCTCATTTTCAATAACCAAAATACCGTTAACAATCACCTGCTCTACGCCGACAGAATATTTATTCCACTGACTAAAGTTTGCCTTAGGAGCAAAGTTTTGTTTATCAAAAACAATTACATCTGCCTTATAACCCACTTTTAACATACCACGTTCGGTTAGCCCGAGTATTTTAGCGGTTTGTGACGAGCTCCTATTAATAAAATCAGCAAGGGTGAGCAGTTTTTTCTCAACAACATAGGTCTGGTACTTTCTAGGGAAGCTGGCGTACTTTCTCGGATGACCGTTAGTCCCATCAGATGAAGTAACAACCCAAGGTTGTACCATAAAACGTTCAACGTCTTTTGGTGACATATTAAAAGACGCGACTCTTACATCTCCTTCCAGTATTAATGCAATAGCGGTATCAACAACTGACAAGTTTTTTAACTCCGCGACTTGTAGCAAATTCAAACTGACTAGGGTTGTATCAATAAATTCTGTAATATACAGCGAGTCAGGACCACCTCTTCGACGTATGTTCTCAGTCACTTCTTTCGCGAGTTGCTCAGCTAGATCCGCTTTTTTTAAACGTTGATGAAAATCCTCTGTAGAATCGGCCATTACCCATTGTGGCATCACCGCACTACGCAGTTTGGTTCCTGATGCTAACCATGGGTATTGATCGGCTGATATAGAAGTGCCATTCTTCTGAGCTTGTTCAATTTTAGCAATTGCTTGCTCACTTTGTCCCCAAACATCAACGCCAAGCGCTTTGATATGGGCTAAATGTAAGTGGATATCAGCTTTATCAGCAATATTAATCGCTTCATCTAAGGCCGCAATAAAACCAATGCTAAAGGTACTTTCATCACGTAAATGGGTGTCGTAAATACCGTCGTATTGGCTGGCTATTCTCGCCAAAGTTATCACTTCATCTGTATTTGCATAACTACCCGGCACATAATATAAGCCGGTTGATAAACCAATAGAGCCCGCTTTCATTGCTTTAGTTAATAGAACCGACATTTCTGCGAGTTCTTCTGGGGTCGAATAACGCTCAGCACGACCCATAACTTGTTCTCTTAAGCTACCGTGGCCCACTAATAACGCGGTATTTGTGCCGATGCCATTAGTAGTTAGCTTTTCAGACATTGCGGTAATATCTACCGGTCCTCCGCCATCATTACCATTAATAACGGTAGTAACACCTTGGGTTAAGTAATTTAAGTTATGGTTTTTATCTTTACTTAACAGCTCAGACAAAGAATGAGTATGTGGGTCAATAAAACCAGGGCTAACAATTTTACCTGTGGCATCAATTGTTTTGGTCGCTTTAATAGTGTGATCACCACTAGGATATAAACCACAAATAATTTTCTGGCAAATAGCGACATCGAGATGTTGAGCTTGATTACTTTCACCGGTGTAAACCGTGCCGTTAGTAATTAACAGATCAACTTTACTTGCCAACTTCCCCGGTAACTCACTTGGCGTTTTACTTAACACTTCACCTTGAACGGCACTTTCGTCAGAGCAAGCCGCTAATAACGCTAAACTTACTGCCATGGCGATTGTTTTTTTATTAAGTGACTTTTTAGCATTCACTTTCATAGCAAGAAATTTTACATCAAATATACTCATAAAAGGTCCTATTGTTTATCGTGATCAACGTTTGATAACATATTAATCATCAGTATGTTAGCTGACTTAAAAGCAATGCGCTTTATCTTAGTACGATCAGTGTTGTCACCCACTTCGTAGGTAATTGCATGCACACCAAATTTATCGGAGAAATACTGTTTCGAAACACCTAAATCAGGGTTGTTACCGGGTCTCAGTACTACGTCAAAGTTAGGCATTTGACGGTCAAGT
>JALJPA010000227.1 GCA_022969215.1 Colwellia sp.
TAGGGTCAATAAATAAGTTAAAAACCCAAGGTGATAAACCGAAGTCACTTATACTGGCATAATCAATATTTTGAAAAGCATTATGTAATTGCATAGTTTTCATGTGGATTTTATATTCACGTACTCTAACGGCCATAAAATTGGTATTTAGCCAAACATAAACTTGCTCACGTTTACTCTGACCATTATCTGTTAATAAGAAAGAACTTTGATCTATGCCATCAATATAACGGTCACTGGGTATCTGCTTAGTTGCTCCAGCAATGTTTACCGTGGTATTAAAAAGATCCATTAGATCAAATAGCTCAGCACTAGTACGAGGCGCTATCATACCTGGCCAATAGGCAATACCAGGTACTCGAATACCACCTTCAAATGAGGTACCTTTCCCTCCTCTAAACGGCGTGTATCCTGCATCAGGCCAAGCATCACGTTGTGGTCCATTATCCGAGGTGATAAAAATAAAGGTATTATCAGCGATTCCGGCTTTTTCGACCGATTTTACGATACGACCAATAAGGGCATCAACTTCTACCACATTATCTTTATAAGGATATTTACTGGCACTTTTACCTTTAAATTCTTTACTCGGATGATTGTCAGCATGAACTCGCATAAAGTTGTGGGCAATAAAAAAAGGCTTGTCACCTTTGGCTAAAGTGCTAATTTTGTTCATAGTGAAATCGGCCAAAATATGATCTGCTTCGGCAAATTGGTCAAGGCCCGTTGTTTTAACTACTACCTTTTCTTTTTTGCCTTTTGCGCCGTAATACATATCTATTTTACCGGAGACTTTTTTAAATCGTGCTAGCTTTTCTTCATCTAGTACTAAGTCAGGATAACGGCGGTAATCAAATTGTTGTGTTAACTCTTTTTGTGAAGCGTAATATCCTTGGAACTCATCAAAACCTACTTGATGTGGGCGCATGCCTTCCAGCTCTCCGGTATGCCATTTACCCGTTAACACTGTGTGATAGCCGACATTAGAGAGTATTTTTGCGACACTGTCTTCACTGGCCCATGGATTATTGGTAAGTGTGTCGCCAGCTAATATGGGACGAATAAGCCCCGTGCGCATTGGCAGGCGACCAGTCATCATCGCTGAACGCGTTGGGGTACAAGTCGGTTGTGAATAAGTCGAAGTTAATGACAATCCCTGACTTGCTAATCTATCAATATTTGGCGTCGCTGCCCCGATATGAGCGCCACCACCAAAGGCTCCACCGATATCACCAAATCCTAAGTCATCAACAACTAACCATAAAATATTAGGGCGTTTGCCTTTTTTATTTTTAAGTTGCGCAAGTTTTATGCTTGCTGTTTTATCTTGTGCAGCCCTAGGGATAGCTGGTTGCATATGATCTGATGTGGCAACAGCACGAGATAGGCCGCTAGTATTAGCGAAAACAGGTAAAAAAGAGCTTGCAGCCAATAAGCTCATCGTTAGCGAACTTATCAAGAGGCTAGGGTGTTTTTTTGTCATAATTTAATCCTTTAAGTAGTGGCTTAATTTTTATAAATTAACTTGTTATTTCTTTAACAAAATAGCTTGCAATAAACTCTAATGGAATTTAGCTTAAGTATGCTAATAAAGTTGTGCTAGTTTAATGGCTTAGTGGTTTAAATACTATAAAAACAATCGAAATTTGCAACTTGAAATTAACAAAGTTTTAATACAAAATACGATTGTTTTAAAAATTAATTTACATGGATTTAATATCTCATGAAGGAATATTCGCAGTGAAAATCAATAAATTATTAATGCTAATTATGTGTAGCAGCTTAGTTGTCATTCCAAAAGTATTACAAGCAGCAGAAAACACTAAAAAGCAAGTGGATATATCTGATCCTATGGCAGTTTATACAGGCGGCGCATTAACCGGTGGTAATGATGGTTTAGGTGGCGCTTTTCAATTTGGTCTTCATAAGGGTGATTGGGGTCTTTTGGGTAAAATTGAAGCAAAAAAAAATCTTGATGCCTATCGAGCTCGTTTTTTTACTCCCAATAGTAAAACGGGCACCGGAATTTTTATCGATGCGGGTACTGATTCCTCTATTGATGGCGTAACTTCTAATTATGCCACTGTTGGTGTCTTACAGGTTATACCGTTATCGAAACAGCTAAGATTATACGCAGGTCTTACTTATGGTAAGTCATGGGAAGCGAATGATTTGTTTGAAGAAACTAAAATTGTCATGGCACAATCATATTTTAAATATGATATTAATGATAAATTTTACCTGATGTTAAACCCTCAATACACCTATGGTTTTGACGGTGAAGAGACACGGAAATTTATGATGGAGTTCCTTTTTGGTTATCATATTGATGCAACCAAGTTAGTTTACCTGGAAACATCAACAGAGAACGTGGTAATTCTTAACTTCAAATTCAAGATTTAAACATGAGAAAAACGATAGTTCTATTTTAACCTCTAATCTTACAGGACGTATAATGATAAATTATTTTTATGCTCGCTGGCGAGCAAAACTAAAAAACACCCTTATGCTTTGCCTTTTTACTTGCGTTGCTTTTCCAGCTTTTCCAGCTTTAGCCGCTGATTGGCCGCAAGAGTTAACCGGTGATAAAGGCACTATTGTCGTTTATCAACCACAACCAGAAAAACTGGTGGGCAATATATTGACGGGCCGAGCGGCCATGTCGCTGGAGTTAAAAGATGAAGCCGAACCCATTTTTGGTGTCTTTTGGTTCTCGGCCAAAATCGCCACGGATCGCGGTGAAAATACCGTAACTATAAGTCAATTAAAAGTGACTAACGTTGGTTGGCCAGAATCTAAAGAAGCGGCAGAAAAGCAATTTAGTCAATTTGTTGAAGCGCAGTTAGCAAACTCGTCTTTTACCTCTTCGCTATCAAAATTGACTGCAAGTTTAACTAACGAACAGCAAGTTAAAGCAAGCCTAGCTCTAATCAAAAATGACGCACCAGAAATTATATTCACCGATATTTTATCAGTATTACTTAGCTATGATGGTGAACCCATTTTCAGAGATATTGAAAATAGTAATTATCAACGGGCGTTAAATACACCATTAGCCGTCATTAAAAGCAAAACTGAAAACCAAGCCAAGTTTTATTTAACCAGCGGCCACCTATGGTATCAAGCATCAAATGCACTAGGGCCATGGTCAATTTTAGCAAACCCACCTGCAGACCTTAAAAGGTTGATACCCAAGCCAAAAGAGCAAAGTGACACACCACAAGTCATTAGCGCGCCTAATATCATTACTGCTACCAAGGCAACTGAATTGGTGGTTTCTGATGGTAACGCCAAGTGGACTAGCTTGGTCGGCGGTAAATTACTGTATGTTGAAAATACCGAAACACCATGGCTGCGTGAGCTGAGCAGTGGTGATATGTATGTATTGTTGTCAGGTCGCTGGTTTCGTAGTAAAAGTGAAAAAGGGCCTTGGGCGTTTGTTCGCGGTGATAAGTTGCCGAAGAGTTTTCAAGATATCCCGCCAGAGTCTGCTATTGGCGGTTTAAGAACTTCTGTTGCCGGCACTGATGAAGCTGAGCAAGCAATTTTAGATGCACAAATTCCACAAACAGCAGCGATAAAGCGCAGCGAAGCAAAGTTGACGGTAAGTTATGATGGCGAGCCAAAATTTGAACAAATAGTGGATACCCAAGTAGCGTATGCGGTGAATACCTCGGCTCAAGTACTTAAAATAGCGAATAAATATTATGCGGTTGATAACGGCGTCTGGTTTGTATCATCACTGCCCAAAGGCCCTTGGCGTGTAGCTGATAACATCCCTAAAGAAGCTATCGCGCAAATTCCGCCTAGTTCTCCTATGTATAACACCACCTATGTGACGGTTTACGACTCAACCCCAGAGGTTGTTTATGTAGGTTATACCCCAGGTTATTTATGGTCTTACCCTTATTATGGTGTACCTATTTATGGTACCGGTTGGTATTACCCTCCTTATTATGTTGGCGGTTGGTACTACCCTCGACCACCTACTTGGGGATTACATGTTGGTTATAACCCATGGACAGGTTGGAATGTTGGCGTCAGTTGGGGCAGCCCATTTTTTCGAGTTGGCGTAGTTTGGGGTGGCGGTTATCATCATCATCCAAGACCATGTTGTGGTCGCTATTATGGTGGTGGTTATCGGGGCAACACTAACATCAATATTAATGGTAATGTCAATATTGGTAACTCGGTTAGCATTGCTAATCGTGCCCATGCACAGCAAAGAATTAGTGCAAACCCTGCGAATAGAGCAGGCGGAAGAATAGCGCAAGGTAACCTAACAAATAGCCGAGCAAGTAACCTATACAACCAAGGCATAAATAAAAAACGTAATGCCATTACTAAGCCAACTACTCGTCAGTTAAATAAAGCGAAAGTTGCGCCAAAGCGGGCGAATAATGTCTACGCCGACAGAAAAGGTGGTGTGGTCCGTCATGAGAATGGTCAGTGGCAAAACCGCAGTAATAAAAATTGGCAAGCGATCCCTAAGCAGGGAGGAAGAAATTCATCAACGCGCCCCAGCCATCAGCCCAGTATTTCTCAGCCTAGTCACCAACAGCTAAATAGGCAAGGAGCAAATAATCGCTCATTTGATCACCAAAAAATGAATCGTGAGTTACATGGCAGGCAAATGGGCAATATGTCACGAGGCGGTCATCAGTCTATGGGTAATGCGCGCAGATCTAGGTAGTTTGTTCGTTGCGGCATTAGCGGTACAAATAAGTAAATTTGCATAAAATACGGAAATCAGCACTAAAACTAACGTTAACTTGAACTTTGCAATGTAATCAAAAGGAATGAAAATGAATAAACAACAAGGTCTTAAACTCAGTGCGATCGCTTTAGCGGCATCACTGGTAATGGGTTGTACTGCTACGACTAACCCAACGAATGCGCCACAAGTATCGTCAGATGGCATGGAATTAAAAACATCGACCCGCTCTACTATCGCTTATAAAAAAGAAGGCGTAGATTTTTCAGAGTATGAGAAAGTACAAATACTCTCTAGTGAAGTTGCTTTTAAGAAAAACTGGCAACGTGAATATAACCGCGACCAAAGCTCACTATCGACACGTATAAAAGATAAAGATGTTATGCGTATTAAAGCGGATGTCGCTACATTATTTGATGAAGTGTTTAAGGAAGAATTTGGTAAAGATGCAAAGTTTCCTCTTGTCGATAAGGTCAGCTCAAATACATTGGTTATCAGACCAGCCATTATTAACTTAGATGTTACTGCTCCTGATATTCCGTCAGCAACTAACGTAAGACGTTATGCTAGTGACGCTGGTAAAGCAACGTTATATTTAGAGCTTTATGATGGTGTTAGTGGTGAGATTTTAGCACGTATTGTTAGTGCGTCTGTTGCTGGTGATAATAGTTATTATCACTGGGCAAATCGTGTTTCTAACCGTGCAGATGCTAAGCGAATGATAAGGAAATGGGCAAAAACATTACGCACTAAGTATGATGAAGCTCATATGCCAAAAACTAAATAAGTTAAATGAGTAAAGTATAGAAATGAAGATGGTTGTTAATTATTATTTAGTGAAAATTTCAGTAACGTTGTTTTTAATTAACGCCTTGCTAGTTGTTACTATCAGTTCAGCACAAGCGAAACCGCCAAGTCAGGTTAAGTATTCGGTGCAGCGACAAGAAAATACTAAAATGCGCGAAAGCTTAGTATTGCCTTATGCCTTTAGTACCGATGATATGGGTACTGTTATCGGTATCGGTGCTATGGCAACAGGTCTCTATCAAAAACAAATGACAGTAGGTAGCACCATTTATGGTGGTGGAGAATCTAAAGGCCTGGCATTAAGTCTGTGGGACTATCGTATTTTAGACAGTGAGCGCTTTTTTTTCAGCGCAATTGGTATGGTAGGCGAGTTTCCATTACTACGTGCCTATTCACCGTTACCGGGGGAGTTTTCAGCACCCTCATCGCCGCGCGCAGGCTCTAATGACTCAAGCTTTGATGATTTTATCCAAGCAGAGGGCTCAAGTAACTGGTGGGACGTGAAATTAGAATATGTCCTACCCTGGGGCAGTGCAGAAAAGCAAAGTATGGCTAGCTATCAATTACAGGGCGGGTTATTGAAAAATGAAGTTCAAATAGCGGACTGGAACCCGTTTAAAACCGGTACCAGTATTTTGGTGGCAAGACAGTTTAATCGTTACCAGCAATATAGAGATGAAGAGGGAGAGCTATCTGGTGCTGTCCATGGTCTAGAATTGGGACTGCTTTATGATAATACCGACTTTCCAGTAAATCCAAGTCAAGGTAGTTCACAATATATTGCCTTTAGTTATAACCCTCAGTGGTTAGAGTCGAAAGAGCAGTGGACCTTTGTTGAAATGGAAGCCAGTAAATATTTTTCCTTAGGGGCTAATTCGTTCGCTAAACAAAATATTATTGCTGTTAATGCTTGGCTTGGCTACTCGCCTAGCTGGCAAGTTAGCCAAAATGATGCAGGAAATAACCTAGTCACCCATAATCCGCCTTTTCTTGAAGGCGCAACCTTAGGTGGTATGTATCGGCTACGAGGCTTTAGGCAAAATCGTTTTCATGATAAAGCAGTTATATATGCAACAGCTGAATACCGGATGACTTTGGACTATAACCCAATAGCTAATGTACGTTGGCTGAATTTTTTACACCTTGATTGGCTACAAACGGTATTTTATTTAGAAGGGGGTAGGGTGTCGCCTACTCTTCATCGAGATACCTTGTTCTCTGATTGGAAAACTGATGTTGGTGTCTCATTACGAGCGTTAACCGCGGGTATAGTGGTGAGATTGGACTTTACTCAATCTAAAGAAGGCACCAGTACTTGGTTGATGGTTGGGCATCCTTTTTAGCTTTTATTGAAAAATAGATAAAGTAGCTGAAAAGTAAAAATTAATGCGTACTAATGCAGCTTTATGGATGAAAATAAATCAATCGGTTAACTTTTTGAAAAAAGTCAGGGAATTTATAGATTTTCTGTTGACAGCTTTTTCTATCTCCCTATAATACGCCCCACTGAAACGCAGACGGTATAGCCTGAAACGTTGCAGTATTTAGCAGTAAAACGGACGATTAGCTCAGTTGGGAGAGCACCGCCCTTACAAGGCGGGGGTCACTGGTTCAAGCCCAGTATCGTCCACCACTTTATTTTCTTATCTAATAAGTAATTAAGTGAACATTCTTTTTCCATAAAGAATTAAAACTAAAATGGACGATTAGCTCAGTTGGGAGAGCACCGCCCTTACAAGGCGGGGGTCACTGGTTCAAGCCCAGTATCGTCCACCAC
>JALJPA010000228.1 GCA_022969215.1 Colwellia sp.
AATATTATTAAAACATTATTACCTACTTCAACTGCAGGCAGCTTACCTAAACCTGCTTGGCTTGCACAACCTGAGACACTTTGGTCACCTTGGAAATTGCAGGGTGAGGAGTTAATTGCGGGCAAACAAGATGCGTTACGTTTGTCATTACAAGATCAACAACAAGCAGGTATTGATATTGTCAGTGATGGCGAGCAAACCCGCCAACATTTTGTCACTACGTTTCTTGAGCACCTCAACGGCGTTGACTTTGATAAACGTAAGACCGTTAAAATTCGTGACCGCTATGATGCAAGTGTACCTACGGTCGTTGGTCCTGTTTCTCGTCAAAAGTCAGTTTTTGTTGAAGATGCCAAGTTTTTACGTCAGCAAACCAAGCAACCTATTAAATGGGCCCTGCCCGGTCCCATGACCATGATAGATACGCTTTATGATGATCATTATAAAAGTCGCGAAAAACTCGCCTGGGAATTTGCCAAAATTCTTAATCAAGAAGCCAAAGAGTTAGAGGCGGCTGGTGTTGATATTATCCAATTTGATGAGCCGGCATTTAATGTGTTTTTTGATGAGGTTAATGATTGGGGTATTGCTTGTTTAGAGAGAGCAATTGAAGGGCTTAAGTGTGAAACGGCTGTACATATTTGTTATGGTTATGGCATCAAAGCTAATACAGACTGGAAAAAGACGTTGGGGTCAGAGTGGCGACAATATGAAGAAGCTTTTCCCAAACTGCAAAAATCTAATATCGATATTATCTCATTAGAATGTCACAACTCTCGTGTTCCAATGGAGCTACTTGAACTGATTCGAGGTAAAAAAGTGATGGTAGGAGCCATTGATGTCGCAAGTAATACCATTGAGACACCAGAGGAAGTAGCTAATACCCTACGAAAAGCTCTTCAGTTTGTAGATGCCGACAAGCTCTATCCTTCTACCAACTGTGGCATGGCACCCTTATCTCATCGAGTGGCAAGAGGCAAGCTAAATGCCTTAAGTGCAGGCGCAGACATAGTCCGAAGAGAACTATCGTCCTAGGGCGTGTCTATCTTTGCCCAAAGTGCTCGGCCTCATTACCTAGTAAAGAAACTGAGTACAGCGAAAGCATTCGCTGTATAATGCCACTTATTTAGGCTTTTCTTCGTGAACAAGCATGTTCATGAATTTTTCAAAGCGCCTTAGTCTGGTTTCGGGTTTCTTTGCACTTGTTAAGCCGTAAGCGATTACATAACGACTCGATTTAGTAAGTGTTTCAAAAAACTGTTTTACTTTCGGTTGATTTTCCAATGCAGCTAAGAAATCTGCTGGGACTTCCATTTCACTTACCACATAGGCGTTTTCCCAGCGACCGTCAGATTTGGCTGCACGAACATGCACAAGTCCTGACTTCTGCATCCGATCTTCGCTTATCAAACGTTCAACATGCTCTGTATTTCTTTTAGACCAATTACTTCGTGTTTTTCTGGGGGTTATACGCTGAAGATAGGCTTGGTCATCAATTGCTTTTTTCACTCCATCAATCCAGCCCCAGCATAAAACTTCTACCACCACATCATTCCAAGAAACACTTTGAATCCCAGTTTGTTTCTTAAAAATCTTTACCCACAACTCACTTTCAGTTGCGTGATTCACCATGAGCCACTCACCGAGATCTTTAGGTGTTGCAAATGTCATGATTCTCAATGGATCTGGTTCAGGCATCTAATTAGATTCTCTTTGGCATAACGCCACAATAAGTGGCTAAGTAATAATTGGCTAAAATGTTTAACGGATTGATAACAGTCAACTGTATTTTTCCGTTTGAAGTGTTTGTCATGTTTTATATAAATGAACTGATAGTTACAGAATAACCATCACATTCTAAATCACTAATATCCGTTTCATAATTAACAGGGTAACCAAACGTATCATCAAATGAAGGAGTACCTTCAATATCATTAACTGAATTAATCATATTTTCAAAGACATCATCGATAGTTGGAAAACTATGAGAACCAAGATCTAAAATTTCACCTAACTCAACGACATAAAGATTGGTAATTACATTATTTACAATGGTTATTTCAACAGCTGGAAACGGATCTACTGTTGGGCAATCATTAGGAGGGGAATAATATGTAAATATATAAGTACCTATATTAGAAGCCTCCCACTTTCCCTGGTTAGACTCTATTAAGTTAATTAACTCTGTAGGTGAGTTATCCTGAGAACTATCATCACAGGAGAAAAGTAAAAAAAAGCTAAGTGTACCTATGAATAATTTAGAATTCATATACAGGCCTTGTTTATTTTCTTGTTATGTTTTAAAGCTTAATGACAGCTAACATATCTTCATTGTCTTCATCCATACCAACTTCAGAAAAACCAAAACTAGAATAAAACTCTTTAGCTACCGGGTTCTCAGGGTTATAACAGATTTCAATTTCTTTTAAGTCAGCCACTTTTTGTATTTCAACCAAAGCTAAGTTAAGTGCAATACGACCTATGGATTTTTTTTGATGTTCTTTATCGACCATAAACCGCCAAATGGAAATTTTACTTGTAGATTCTTGTACCCACATAATAAAGCCCACAGGTTCATCCTTCACATAAATAGCTCTTGTTTCATATCCCTCGTTGTACTGAGACTCAACCAATGACCACATATTACAAGCGACATAATCTTGTTGCTCTTTGGTGACATCAAGTTCACAAACATCCTCATAGTTTTCTTTTGTTACGCGGCGAAGTGTTACTTCCATAGGATTTCCTTAAAACATAGCGCCCAAATAACGGCAACAAGATAGTTGACAAAAATAAACGACGAAGGAGCAAAAGCCAACTGTAATTTGTCCTGATTAATTTGCTTGTTAGTTTACAATTACACCAACACTAATGAAAAGACACTTAGCCAAATTAGCTGAAATCCATAGGAAATACGTTGATGGATGCCTGGGTTACTTTCTGATTTGACAGCTTTAGCCATAGCAAATAGATAATAAACAGCAGCGATAACAGAAACCACCGATAAAACACGGAAGTATAGAGGTATAATTTCAGTCGTTGGGCTTATGGCTATTAATATTGGTGCCACAAGTAGTGACAGCAGCATGATAAAACCTGCCCAAGAATGTACCTTACAATTAAAAGTAGGATTCTTAGTAAATGGATCTGCGTCCATTGGGAAATAACCTGCTACCCAAGTACCAATACCATGAGCTATGACTAACCAACCAGCAACATTAACTAAGATTGAAACATTTGACAGCTGCGCCAAATACCAACCGAAAAAGCAAAATAGAAAGCCTAGAGGATAATTGTTAATCAAGGGAGACAATTTTTCAGTTGGGCTACCAGTTGCACCGAGTTCACTACAAAATTGTTTAGAATGACTGTAACCAGCATAAAATCGACTTGCTACATAAACACCAATGAAGATCCAAATTGTTGCAATTAACCCTGAATAGATCGCAATACTTTCAAACACTACCAAAATCCTTTTGTAAACTAACGCCGCCATAAACGGCTAAGTAATAGTTGGCTAAAATGTTTGAGGAACGAAAAACAGCCAACTGTATTTTTCCGTTTGAAGCGATTGTTAACCGTACGTTGCGACTGACTACGTACTAGCTAGATTAAATAAATAAACCCCAAAACAACCAAATAAGCTACAGCCAAAAATAACCATAGCGATAAGAGTTTTTGATTGTGACATTGAAGCTATAAGTGCAAACCACCATTCAAACTCTAATGCTTGCCTGAGAGTATATGAGGTAGGCATTTCTTTCATTACTGCCTTGTTTTCATCCATAAATACAACTCCAAATATTCAGTAAATTCATTGTACTGCTAACACCCAAATAAAGGTAAAAAATTTGTTGGTTAAAATAGACGACGCAGGAGCAAAACCAACTGTTATTTGTCCTGCTAATTTGCTTGTTATGTTTTGGTTAACTTATATCTTTTAACTTCATATGTCATTTGGACTTTGACGGGGAATTTTTTTGTGTTGGACAGTGAAGCTTTATATTTTACTTTAGACATTTTATTTAAATGTTTTTGAGTCAGCCAGCCACTTGGAGTAGAACTAACAAGCTCTTTAGCAACTTCATAGCCATTTGAATCAATTACGATAGAGAATATCCCTTTTCCTGCGCCCTTAGGAGTAGAATCAGAATGTCCCCATTGTACTTTTACTTTTGTTGGCTCTTTAATCCAATAATCACTTAATTCTGACGCTTTAACTTCAATAACCTCCCCAGTGTATGAAGGTAAATAAGTCGACTTACATCCAATTAGTATTAGAAAAAAAGCTAACCATATTATTTTGTTCATTAAATTACGTCCTGTAGTAAAGTTAGTTTAAAATAATGACGCCCTACTAATAAGTGAGCAAACCTATACCCTCCTCTCAAAACGGTTCAATTCTCTACGGATTGAGTATTCAATTTAGCTAAATATTGCTGCAACTGGTTTCTATTTATATCCGTATCAGTCAACTTTAAAGCACTTTTCACAGTAAGTATGGCTCTATCAACTCTGCCATTGGCTTCCAGCGCTTTTGCCAATGACTCATAAGCTTGCCAAGATTTAGGTTGGTATTCGGTATGTCGTTTTGCGACCTGTAGCGCTTCTTCTGTTCTTTTTGAATTTATTAAGTATCTACTAAGAGAACTCAATTCATTAATATTATTAAAACGAGCAGATCTTGGAAATATTGCAAAACCATAGTGCTCACTAAGTTGCTGAAAATACTTATCCAGATTTTCAAGTGCATTACCGGGCTTGTTGACAATATCTTGATAATCCGCAGTCCAAACGTGTTTTGGGTATTTTAACTCAATAACATCTAGTATTGTTTTTAATAAGGCGTCATAGCTCCCTTCGTTATCATAAATCTTGCTTGAGAATGACAAGTTTTTAATACTGCTCAAACGCTGGGTCAGTTCATTAAAATTATCTTGATATCGTTTATTGAAGCTAAGCCCCTCCCTTGTGCTAGCGAAAAACAATAGTGGTTTGGGTTTAGAGGGGTCGATTAACCGAGTTTCCATGGCACCTATTAAAGTACTGTCAGCCGAGTACCCCATACCTAAAATATCTGAAACCTTCAAAAAGACATAGGTATCAAATAGATTATCTTGCTGAGTTAGGTTGTAAAATGGAAAAAAACTACTACCCGAAACACCTATGACCGCACGGCTGTCATTTGCTCTATAACGTTTTTTAAGGAATGGTAGCAATTCCTCTTTGAAAAACGCGTGATACTTATTGGGTTCCCCCCATGAAGCCCACTTATCAGGTGATCGTTTCCCCCACATATTATGATGATAAATGTCTGGAGATGGGCTTTCGCCATTGATACTCACTACTATGGTTTCTGGCATTCTCTCAACATCGGCGAGGTGTTTTACGATACCACTTACGGCCTGAAAAAATTCAATCCCATGTTTACCTTCTACAAAAATAACTGGATAAGAATGTAATGTAGAAGAAAGACTAAAGTTTGTGGGAAGAGAAATTTTTATTGGAATTTCTTTTTTTAGAATCGCAGACTTTAACACCATCTCAGTTCCAATAATTACCGATGCTTGTTTGCTGATGCTAATTTCCGCGACAGATATCAAAGGAACTATCATAAAAATGAAACCCATTAACCATTTAAACATGAACATTTAATCTCCAAACACTTCAACTTACTGATTACATAACGCCCAAATAAGGGGCTAAAATAGTGGCCTAAATTGAGCGAAGCGAACAGACCGCAGTATTAGCCGTGTTAACTTGCTTGTTATGTGCTTTTTGCACTCCACTTTCCCGAGACAACCATAAAATAAACACCGATAGTAATAATACCCAGCATTAATCCGATGAAAGGCATTGAACTCCCAACGAGAAAAGACATACCAATTGAAGTACCTAAACATAAGGTTGAAGCAGCAAGCTTTGCTCGATTAAATTTATTGTTAAATCTCATTTTGGACTCCTATCCTTGGATTTTCTGTGAATAATCCTAAACACATACCGCCCAAATAACAGGCTAAGTAATGGTTGGCTAAAATTGTGTAGTGAAGGAAAACGTAGCCAACTGTTGCGTGTCCGTTCTAAATGGCCATGTTAGGCTAACAATCGTTTCTCCATCAGAACATCAATGATTGTTTCACCTTCAAATTCTTCTGATTGACAGCCATCACCAAATTCAAAACCATGTTTCGAGTAAAAATTGATAGCTGCTTGATTATTGTCGAGGACATATAAGCTTATCAGTTCAATACCCTCTGCTTTTGCCTTACTTTCCAGTTCCTTCATCAGCAAGTAACCAACCCCTTTCCCATAAATACTTGGGCAGAGGTAAAGTTTACTCAGCACTAACGTGCCTAGCGAGTCTTCGCTTTCGCTATAAGATAAAAAACCTACAAGCCGACTTTTATTCTCTACAATTATTACAGACTCAGAACCACTTTCTAGCACTTTTAACCACTCAGAATTTCTATCTTCGAGTGTATAACTATTGATATACCGTTCGGGCATCAACCCCTCAAATGCCGAGTCCCAAGATTTAACATGTATTGATGCAATTTCCTGTGCATCACTTAATCTAGCTTTCCTCACACTGAATGCCATAGTTTGCCTCTTTAGCCTAAAGCCACAATAAGCGGCTAAGTAACAGTTGGATAAAATGAGAAGCGTAGCGAAACGCAGCCAACTGTTGCGTGTCCCTTTTTATTGCCTTGTTAGTTGCTGATTTTTAAAAGCATAACAGAAGCAATAAGTTACCATGTTTATATACCTAACGAAAGAAGCAAAAAATACTCCCGCGCTACTCACCTAAACATGAGCTTTGAGCCTTAAAAACTAAAGCTATTTATACCAACAAACTATGCAAGGCGAAAACTGGGTTGGGCAAAGAAGAAGTGAGTATTTGAAGGCACTTCCATTGCCAAACCAAAGATTGAACCAGACACAAAACATTAAGATAAGCACTGAACTAGCAAATAAATTCAGCTAATTTAGTGCGTGCAACTAACGCCGCAATAAGCGGAAAATTACTGTTGGCTAAAATGTTTGAGGAACGAAAAACAGCCAACTGTAAATTTTCCGTTTAATTGCCTTGTTAGTTGCTGCTTATTAAAAACACAACAGAAGCAACAAGTTACCATGTTTATATACCTAACGGAAGAAGCAATAAATCCTCCCGCGCTACTCACCTAAACATGAGCT
>JALJPA010000229.1 GCA_022969215.1 Colwellia sp.
CAACGTGAATGATGTTGTCATTATCAAAACAGCGTACAACATGGCCAATGGCATCAGTTTCACGAATATTAGCTAAAAACTTGTTACCTAAACCTTCACCTTTTGATGCACCAGCAACAAGACCGGCAATATCAACAAATTCCATTGTGGTGGCTAAGACACGCTCAGGTTTTACTATTGCGGTTAATTTATCTAAGCGAGGATCGGGTACCGGTACTACGCCAGTATTTGGCTCAATAGTACAAAACGGGAAGTTTGCCGCTTCAATACCTGCTTTGGTAAGTGCATTGAATAGTGTTGATTTACCGACGTTAGGCAAGCCAACGATACCACATTTAAAACCCATAATTTTTACCTACTGATTAGTTGCTAACACATAGTTACTAGCGTGTATTTACTTGTGTATATTTATTCTGCTTTAAAAGAGTGTAAGCGGTTTTGCGCTTTCTTTAAGTCGTCTTTTAACCAAATATCCAAACATCGACTGGCTTCGTCGATTGCTTGTTCAATTTTTGCTTGTTCTGCACTCGGCGCTTTACCCAGTACATGACCCGTTACTTTATCGCGGTGACCTGGATGGTCAATGCCAATACGTAATCGGTAAAAATCTTTATTATTAGCCATACAAGCGATTATATCGCGCAAACCATTATGTCCACCGTGACCGCCACCTTTTTTAATTTTACAAACTCCGGGTTGCATATCTAATTCATCATGGGCAACAAGGATTTCATCTACCGACATTTTATAAAAATTAGCTAATGGTGCAACTGCTTGACCGCTACGATTCATAAACGTGGTTGGAATTAATAAGTGGACAAGGTTTCCCGCAATTAACCCTTTACCATAAAGGCCAGAGTACTTTTTTTCGGGACGGAGGGATATGTTATGGCTACGTGCTAGTTCTTCGACGAACCAAACACCTGCATTGTGGCGTGTTTTGCTATATTCGGGACCAGGATTACCCAGCCCCGCAATTAGTTTAATAGTCATTATCTATAATGTTATAAATGAATGTGGCTATTATTCAGCAGCTGGAGCTTCTTCTGCTGGAGCTTCTTCGTCATCAACTACTTTAGCAGCTTTAGGTGCTTTAGCAGAAACAACAGCTAGATCGTGATCTTCGCCTTTAGCTAATTCGTCAGAAGTTACGCCTGCAGGGAAGGTAACATCAGATAAATGTAAAGTTTGACCAAGTTCTAAACCGGCTAAGTCAATTGTAATGAACTCAGGTAAGTCTTTTGGTAAACAAGTGATAGCGATTTCATTCATGTGGTGAGCAATGTTCGCACCAGTTTTAGCTGCTTCATCTTCATTAATGAAGTGAATAGCAGTCTTTGCATGAACAACATGGTTTGCATCAATGCGGATGAAATCTAAATGCATTACCAATTGCTTGAACGGGTGACGTTGCATGTCTTTAATTAAACACTCAACTGGCTTACCAGCAATGTTTAATGTTAATACTTGCGTGTAGAATGTCTCTTCTTGTTGAGCACGGAATACATCTTTGTGCGCTAAAGTTAAAGATACAGATTCTTTGTTTTCACCGTAAAGGATAGCAGGAACTTTGTCCGCGTGACGTAGGCGGCGGCTCGCACCTTTCCCTAAATCAGTACGTACTTCAGCTTCTAATGTTAATAAATCAGTCATTTTAATACTCTTCTGTTATATAAGTTATAAAACTTAAAAATTAAGTCTTGTTTTTTGCGACCAAAAACAAGGAGACACCATTTTACCTAAGTAAGCTATAAATAACTAAAGTATTAGATAAAAAAGGCGCGGCATAATAACATTTAGGCCAGGGGAAAGCTATTAAATAAAGAGATTAATTATGTGCGTTTGTGATGAGTGCTTATATGAGGGGAGGTAATAAATAGTGCAAAGGAGAAAATAAAAAAGCAGCCTTTATAGGGCTGCTTTTTCGCAATAGAAGTAATTATTCGCTAGGAATTAATCAAACATTGCTGATATAGATTCTTCATTACTTACACGGCGAATCGCTTCACTAAGCATGCCGCTTAAAGTCAATTGACGAACCATTTTAAGTTCTTTGATTTCATCAGAAAGTGGAATTGAATCAGTTACTACTACTTCATCAAGAACAGAGTCTCTAAGGTTTTGTGCTGCATTACCTGATAATACTGGGTGAGTAGCATAAGCAATAACACGTTTTGCGCCATGTTCTTTTAATGCTTCAGCTGCTTTGGCTAACGTGCCGCCAGTATCAATCATATCATCAACAATAATACAATCACGACCAGCAACATCACCAATGATATGCATAACTTGCGCAACGTTCGCTTTCGGGCGACGTTTATCGATAATGGCTAAGTCAGCGTCATCAAGAAGTTTAGCTACTGCACGAGCACGCACAACACCACCGATATCAGGAGAAACAATCACAGGATTGTCTAACTTACGGCTTTTCATGTCTTCTAATAAGATTGGTGTACCAAAAGCATTATCAACAGGCACATCAAAGAAGCCTTGAATTTGCTCGGCATGTAAATCAACCGTTAGTACACGGTCAACACCAACGCTTGATAAGAAGTCAGCAACTACTTTTGCAGTAATTGGTACACGAGCACTACGTACACGTCTGTCTTGGCGAGCATAACCAAAATAAGGGATTACAGCAGTGATACGGCCAGCGGAGGCACGACGCAAAGCGTCTATCATTACAATTAATTCCATTAAGTTATTATTGGTTGGAGCACAGGTTGATTGAATAATAAAAACATCCGCACCACGGACGTTTTCATTTATCTCAACACAAATTTCACCATCACTAAAACTACCGACTGTAGCATCGCCTAGAGGCATATATAGGCGATCACAAATTTTCTTGGCCAGTTCAGGGGTGGCATTACCCGCAAAAATCTTCATGTCAGGCACTTTCGATTCCTCAGAAATATTTGACATTAATAGTAGACTCTTTGATTGATAAGTAATCATCGAGCAGTATAACGCTTACTTAACTATGGCCATCTTATTACACACAATAGTGCGTTTAAAATAGCCGTTATAGTCAAGTTCGCAAATTTTGGTCATTATTTATATGCTCAATGATAGCTTTGCTATTACAGAACATAACGGCGACTTATTAAGTCCCTGCGCGACAAAAGAGCTTACTCCTTTTGGAAGTTTCGCTTGTAATGAACGCGCCTCTTGCTGACTAGAAAAACGGCTAAAAACACACGCACCCGTTCCTGTCATTCTTGAGGGTGCGTATTCTACCAACCAAGCCAGCAACTTGGCAACCTCAGGATAGTGTTTTATTACTAATGTTTGACAATCATTATGGAATTCATCACTGATAAAGTCACGAGTATCAAGGGCTGAAGGGGATAATCTCTTGGTTTTACGAGGTAGGTCTGCGGCGGTAAAAACTTGTTGAGTAGAAATGCTGCATTCAGGTTTAGTAATTAAATACCAAGGCTCCTCGGGATCCATCGCTGTGAGCTTTTCACCGACTCCCTGGGCAAAAGCGGCAAAACCATGAATAAATATAGGCACATCAGCACCAAGGCTCAAGCCCAATGTCGCTAAGTCACTGGTTGATAATTGACACTGCCATAATGTATTAAGCGCAACTAAAACGGTAGCTGCATTGGATGAACCACCGCCTAAACCTCCTCCCATAGGTAGTATTTTGTTAATACTAATTTGCACACCCAAAGGACTATTAGTTTTTTTCTTTAATAATCGCGCAGCTTTTACAATTAAGTTATCTTCATTGTTAACGCCTTCAATAGGGGTCAATAAATCTATGGCAGGTTTCTCGGTGGCAGTTAACGTGAGCGTGTCGCTATGATCTATAAATTGAAACAGTGTTTCTAAATTGTGGTAACCATCATCACGTTGTCCAACAATATGTAAAAACAAATTAATTTTTGCCGGAGATGGGAATTCAATGGCTTTATTGATAAATGAGTTTGAAGAGCTAGTCATTTAGGAGTTCTACTTTTTAAGGTGTAAGTTACTAGGCTTGGTTATTAATCGGCTACGGACCAATTGTTAACGGAAATTTTAATTAATAGGTCATCTTTTTTAATAGAAAATTTAGTGGCTAAGGTGTAGCCATTAATTTGCTGGTAGTTACCATAGCTGACTTGCCATAAATCATTATTATAATGGCTTGCTAAGGTTTGTGGTAGCTGCGTAGATTTGTGATAACTAATATTATCACTTTCTTGATAGGGAATACCTTTAAGCCAATATGTTAATGCTTGTGTCGGTAGGGTTAAACCGGCAATCGAGTGAATAAGTGCTGCTAGATCTTTGCCATGATAGGTTTTGCCGTCTACTTGGATTGTATGATTGTTAGCATTCGAGTCGAGTTGTAAAACATTGATGCCTAAAAAAGTGGTTAAACTAAGCTGTTGCTGGCTTTTTTTTTCGTTAACTCGCCACAATAATGTAGCGCTACGACGTGAATTGGAGTCAATAAAGGCTATTTTTCCTGTTATCTGCCATTGCTGTAATTGTTGTAGCTTGGCAATTCTTTGTTGAGGTGTTTGCTTTATTAACACCTGCTTTTCTTCACCGGTCAAAGTGCTACAGCCTGAAAGTACCAGGGTAAACAAGGCCAGAGTAAATAAGTAAGGTGGAAATAGGGCAGTAGTAAAAAGTTTAATCATTAAGATAAGTCATTAAAACGATGATAATTGTTATTTGAACATAGCTTTTTGGCCTTTGTAAATAGCAGTAGTATTTTTAAGGTCTTTTATCACAGATCATATTTTAATAGCGGATCTTGGGTTATACTTGCGGCACGAGTTAAAACAAGTTTTATAAAACTTGTCGGAAATGTTTACAAAATAGGTTTATTACTTTGTCCATAGTTGCTGTTGGAATTAATCATAAAACTGCGCCTGTTGCGGTAAGAGAAAAAATATCTTTTAATCCAGATAAACTTTCTACCGCGCTAAAAGAAATGCTGGAAGCCGTGCAATGCCGTGAAGTTGCGATACTTTCTACCTGTAATAGAACAGAATTATACCTAGTACAAGATGGCGACTTTGATGTTACTCAGCAACGCCTTATTCAATGGCTAGAAAAATATCATAACGTACCAGCCTCAACCATTTTACCTAGCCTCTATTGGCATAAAGACCAGCAAGCCGTTAATCATATGATGCGCGTTGCCTGTGGTTTAGACTCGCTTGTTTTAGGTGAGCCACAAATCCTAGGACAAATGAAACAAGCTTATAGCCAAGCTAAAGCTGCAGGCTCTATGTCATTGATTATGGAACGGTTATTTCAACGTACTTTTGGTGTAGCAAAACAAGTTCGTACCGAAACCGAAATAGGTGCTAGTGCGGTATCCGTTGCTTTTGCTTCAGTGAACTTAGCCAAGCATATTTTTGGCGGTCTTGAAAAAACTAAAGTATTGCTTGTTGGTGCTGGTGATACTATTGAGTTAGTTGCCAAACATTTATATGAAAACAATGTCGGTAAAATCACCGTCGCTAATCGAACACTGGCTCGTGCTGAAAATATGGCTAAAAAAATTGGTGCAGATGTCATCACCTTAGCGCAAATACCAGAACATATGTGTCATGCTGATATTGTTATCAGCTCTACCGGCTCTACTTTACCTATCATTGGTAAAGGTATGGTTGAACAAGCTTTAGCATCGCGTAAACATCAACCTATTTTTATGGTTGATCTTGCCGTACCTCGTGATATAGAAGAACAAGTTTCAGAGCTTGAAGATGTATTTTTATATACCGTTGATGACTTACAAGGCATTATTGCCAAGAATATAGAAAACCGCCGTAAAGCCGCTGTAGAAGCAGAGAGTATCGTTAATAGCCAGTCTGATAATTTTATGGCTTGGCTACGTGGTTTAAATACTCAAGATACGGTTATTAGTTATCGTAAACAATGTATAGACAATCGTGATGTTTTACTTGAAAAAGCACTTATTCAATTAAGAAATGGTAAAAATTCTGAAGCCGTTCTAGGTGAACTTGCCACTAAACTCACTAATAAATTTATGCACGCTCCTACCAGTGCTCTGCAATCTGCCGCCCAAGGTGGTGAGCTTGATAAACTACTTTATTTACGCGATATTTTTAACATTGATCCTCAAGACTAGTACCTTAGTCCCTATTTTAGTTATTACCTTTGCCATTATTGACGATAATTTTATCGGCTGTAAAATTATCACCATGTAGCCATCACTGTGTTTACGCATATCTATTGCTTAAATACACTTCTTGGCAAAAGTCATTTTAATTGCCACTGACACCCTCAATTTTGAATGGTAACTGCTATACAAGCTAAGTATTACTGACTCAGACAACAGTCTCTCTAGCTACATTTTTACTCGAGCATGGTGGATTGCATTATTACTGTGTTAGAATAACAATAATTTAGTTTTTCCTTATTTTAAGTATAAGAACATTTTAATGAAATCATCAGTTTATCAAAAGCTTGAAGTGCTAGTAGAGCGTTTCGAAGAAGTGCAAGCCTTATTATCCGATCCTGAAACAATTGCCAATCAAGACAAGTTTCGTACTTTATCCCAAGAGTTTAAACAGCTTGATGCCGTGACTTCAGTTTTTAACAATTATAAAAGTGCTGAAGGTGATTTCGAGACTGCTGAGATGATGCTTAAAGATGAAGATCCTGATATGCGAGAAATGGCCCAGGAAGAATACAAAGACGCGAAAAAAGCGGTTGCGGTTATTGCCGATGAATTACAAGTTTTATTACTACCACGCGATCCAAAGGACGATAACAACTGTTTTGTAGAAATTCGTGCCGGTGCTGGTGGCGACGAAGCAGCTCTTTTTGCTGGCGATTTATTTAGAATGTATAGTCGTTATTCAGAAAAGAAAGGCTGGAAAATTGAGGTAATGAACTGCAACGAAAGTGAGCAGGGCGGTTATAAAGAAATGATTATGAAAATCAATGGCGAAGGCGTTTATGGCCATATGAAATTTGAATCGGGTGGTCATCGCGTACAACGTGTACCAGAAACTGAATCTCAAGGTCGAGTACATACATAAGCTTGTACCGAGGTGGTTATGCCTGAAATGCCAGAAGCAGATGCCATTGAAATCAATAAAGCTGATTTGAAAATTGATACTTTCCGTGCTTCAGGCGCGGGTGGTCAGCATGTTAACAAAACCGATTCTGCTATTCGAATTACCCATATCCCTTC
>JALJPA010000023.1 GCA_022969215.1 Colwellia sp.
CAAAAGAAATGTTACCGCTAGGTTATTCAATTGATTATGCTGGTGAATCTCGTCAGTTACGCCAAGAGGGAAATACTTTAATTATGGTACTGGCGGTATCACTATTGATCGTATTTTTAGTACTAGCGATACAATTTAATAGCTTTAGAGACCCTTTAGTAGTGTTGCTCGGCTGTGTGCCATTAGCACTATCCGGTGCCTTGTTAATCCCTTATATGGAATTAACCACCATTAACATTTATTCGCAAATAGGCTTAATTACCTTGATTGGCTTAATTGCTAAAAACGGTATTTTAATTGTTGAATTTGCTAACCATGCCCAAGAGCTTGGCGCAAATAAACTGGACGCGGTAACTGAAGCAGCAACGACACGTTTACGTCCTATTTTAATGACCACTGCAGCAACAATCTTGGGGCACTTTCCCTTGGTATTGGTTACTGGTGCAGGCGCAGAAGCGCGTAACAGTATTGGTATTGTTTTAGTGGCAGGTATGTTTATTGGTACCATATTTACCTTGTTTATTCTACCTAGCTTTTATTTATTGCTGGCTGAAACAAGACATAAATTGGACGAGCACGAATTTGATGTATCACAAGCAGCACTCGATAAAGTCTGTTAAATATACATTACGTCTATCAGACCTTTAAACCTCGGTTAAGCTGATGTAACTCTACAAAAAGCCACAGTGTGCATAGCACTTGTGGCTTTTTTATTGCCTCATTAATAGTTTTTCTAGCTATTTAGTCATAGCCGTAAATATTTATCGATTGCCAGCGTATGGTCAGCGACTTTTCAGTCAATTCTGAAGGTTATACTAGTTGCTAGCCCTTTCGATTAATAGCCGCTCAATATACAACTTCGCTTCGACACTATAGAGTAATTCTGTTGCCGTCTTACCTACCTCTTCTTGGCTTTTATTATTGAATTCAAACATCATCATCAGCTCACTAATAATGTTGGCTTCATAAACATAACAAGCCATAGGGTGCTTACTAAAAGCGGCCAACAACATAGCCGAATTAGTTATCTTCACTTGCACAGTAAGCGCTTCTAATATTGACTGAGGAAAGTACCAATGTTTAGCGATGTGGTAGGTTAACTTTTTTGACTTCTGCTGCATTAATTCTTTAAAAGCATAAGAGTTAGGCTGGCAGTCTGGGTGTACATAGGCAAAGGCGTCCATCAATAATTGATAAATAACCATATCACCCAAATTACAAATTAAGCCTATTAGGTAGCCTTGTGCTGCCGCTGATTTATAAACAGAGGCCTTTATTAATTCTTTACTGATAACACCACAGGCAAGGCTATGTTGCCAAATTTTTCTGCCATATTGCTTAAAGTATATTTGTGATTGTGGGGTTAACTTACTAATAAAGCCATTGATTACCCCTTCAATAAGGCCATTACTACCAAGCAACATAAAAGCGGATTTGAGATCGGTTATTGCTTTATTGCTGTGGTTATAAAATGAGGAGTTGGCCAATTCTATGACTTTTGCGGCTATTGAGGGTTCTTGCTGAATTAAATCAAGTAAAAGCGCAGTATCAAAATCATCATCACACAAATGAGCCATCACCTTATTAAGAGAAGCAGGTAAAACCGGCATGACATTAAGTATGCCATTAGGGTTTTGCAGCAAAACGGCAACCTTATCGGCAACATAACGTGATAGTTCATCATGCTGCACAGCTGCTGGCGATTGGCCAAATAAAAAATCATAGTAGCTTTGCTGGTGTGCCTCTTCAGCACTAACCAAGCTCAGCGGTTTTACTTGGTTAGCACTGTGCAACTTATCGATTGCTTGTTGCTGCAGTGCTTCAGCAGATATCTTATCTTCTTCAAAATAAAAATAATTGGGTTGCTGTTCAGCATCACTACGGGGGAATAATAGCTTTACCACCTCTTTAAACATATGATACTTGAGTCCTATTAAGTTCGCAGCGCGCGTTTAATCGCTAGGTTCTACTATAGTTTGCCAATACAATCTCTAAAGTCACTATTCCACAACAGTTTTATCTATATCCATGATATAAATTAAGAATAGCCCAAAGCCAGAAAAAGCATTGGCGCAATGAATAAATCACATCAAGATAGCACTTATGCAAAAGCACATAGATAAAAAACAGCTAAAAAAATCTCAAGCAATGGCTTGAGCTTTTATCGACTTCCTATTGAAAAAATAGTGCATCATTAGGCAGTTTATTTTAATGTACTGTAAGCAACCAAAACATACTTAATGGCTATTTCATTATGAAACTACATCACCTTGACGGTCATATTCAAACAATTTTGCTGGCAGAGTATCCAGATAAGCTGTTACTGCTTGATGGTTGCTGTCGTTCAGACATCCCTCTGTTAAAGCACTTTATCACTCAGACCTTACGGCGCCCTTTTGATGATTTAACTTTGATTGTGGTAACTCATATGCACCCTGACCATGCTGGTGCAGCTAATAAGTTACGGAAAATAACTGGCTGTAAAATTGCCACGGCCAATGTTGCTGGCCAGTGGTATTCAGGTATAGAGGGTCGGCTTATGCACCTTACCGACATATTGTTAGCTAAATGGGTTGCTAAACGCATGAAAAAACCCAGCAAGAATACTTGGTATTCAAGCCAATTAATAGCAGACTATAAACTCAATGATGGTGAGCCGTTACCGGGCTTTTCAGACTGGGTTGCCTTAGCCACACAAGGGCATACTGATAGAGATTTATCTTTACATCACCTAGCCAGTAATAAGGTTTATGTTGCCGACTTGATGGTTAAGGTAAAAAATAAATTTATTCCACCCTTCCCTATTTTTTACCCTAATCGTTATCGAGCTTCACTGCACAAAATAATCGCGTTAAAGGCCGACAGTATTATCCTTGCTCATGGTGGAGAAGTAAGGCTATCAGAGCATGATTTCCAACATATATTGGCGCTAGCACCTAAAATACCCAGAACCCATTGGCGCTCTGTTAAGACAAAACTAAAGAATTCCATCAAGTTGATGCCATCTAAGTAACAGCAAAGACGAGTCGCCACTAGCGGTGTTTGGCTGATGACTATATTGACTCACCTCAACAACTCACTAATGCAATTAATTATCAATTAGATTAAAATCTACGCCTTTAAAGTTCTCTAAAGGATAAAACTGTGACACCATTAATTTTAACCGGGGCTATTTTTTTCACCCTCGCCCTGATCTTTTATTCTATTGGTATCTGGAATGACTATTGCCATAAAAAATTAAAGAAGTGGCATTTAACCATGTTTGGCTTGGGTGTTATTACCGATACTATTGGCACACTTTGCATGTACCTTCATGTCGGTCACCTTATTTTTACCGCGCATTCTATTTCCGGATTTTTAGGTCTGTTCTTGATGATTTTCCACTTTTGTTGGGCATTCATAGCAATTCGGAATAATGATATTGAGCTACAAAAAACTTTCCATCGTTTTAGCATTCTTGTTTGGGCTTTCTGGATGATTTCATATATCTCTGGCTTATACCTTGGCATTAGCGGCTTAACTAATTAGCCGATTCATTAGTAATGAAATAGTAAAAACTCAGTTCCTAACTAGGCACAACACCCTAAGCGGATTTTTAAGCATTATATCTGCAAACCTGTCAGTAATATTTAAAGGGAGCTTTCGAAAGTAACAGCGGATTCGGTAGGTAAGCACTCTGGTAACTAGCTTGCCGAACTCAACGTTATAGTTTTAGAAATAAACCGCAAGAATAAAAATTCTCTATTATACTCAAGCGATTAATCTATAAAAATTACATAATCATGATTAATTTCTTTTATATTAAGGAAGAGTACCGATTACCACCGTCTATAGTCATTGCTGTAGTTGTTATTTGTGTAGTGCCTTTTATTTTACAATTACTTGGTGGCGATTTTGGCAATGCCCTTCATGTAACAACAAATCAGGCATCAGTAACTTCGCCGATTACCGCCGATGATATGTTTTATCGCTTATCCGGCGGTTTTACCCATGCACTACTTGAGTGGACTGCATTTAGCGCTGCTATCTTCGTGGTATTATTGGCTTTTTGTCATTATTCCATCACCCATGATATTACCACCCCTGTTATAGGCGTCGCCTTGTTTTGCGCAGGGTGTATGGATGCTTTTCACACTCTAGCAGCTACTCGATTAATAAGTGCTGTCGCAGAAAATACTGATTTAATCCCCTTTACTTGGGCATTATCACGGGTTTTTAATGCTGTAATCATGATTGCTGGCGTAGGGATTTTTTTATCGGGGCGAAAAATAAATCCAGAAAATGGTATGAAATTCATTATTCTTATCAGCTTGGTTTTTGCATTGATAGGTTACTTGCTGATCTACTTTGCCGCAACAAGTCATGACCTACCTCAAACTCAGTTCCCCGACTCTATTATTCGTCGCCCCTATGACATTATTCCTTTGGTACTGTTTCTATTTGCCGGCTTAGTTATTTATCCACTGTTCGCCAAACGTTATCCCAGCATTTTTGCTTCCGCTCTCTTATTGAGCGCATTGCCCGAAATCGCAGTGGAATTACATATGGCCTTTGGCTCACAACGATTATTTGATAGTGATTTTAATATTGCTCATTTTTTAAAAATTATTGCTTATGTAATCCCTCTAGTTGGTCTAGTCTTAGATTATGTACAAACCTATAAAAATCAAATAATGCACCATGAAGAATTACAACTTGCCCATGAAAATTTAAACATTAAAGCAGTCGAATTAAATCGCACCAATAACCGTTTAACACAATCAAATGCTGAATTAGAAAAATTTGCTTATATTGCCTCCCATGATTTACAAGAGCCACTTCGTAAGATTCAAGCCTTTGGTGATAGGTTACACAAGCGAGTGGAAATTCTTTCAGATGAAAAAGCCATTGATTATATTGACCGAATGCAAAACTCTGCCACTAGGATGCGTAGTTTGATTGATGATTTATTGAAATTTTCTCGAGTTGGCAGTGAAGATTATGTACTTAAAGACATCGCGCTTGCTGACGTTTTATCGAGTGTACTTGACGATTTACACATCAGCATTAATGAAAAATCGGCTCAGATTAACATAGCAGAATTACCTAGAATCATGGGTGAGAGCAGTAAACTTTATCAGGTGTTTTTAAATTTATTATCCAACGCACTGAAATTTTCCAAGGCCGATCAAGCACCTATTATTACCATTAACAGTCAGCGAGTATTAATCAAAAAAATACCCTATTGGAAAATTAAAATACAAGATAATGGTATTGGCTTTGAACAAGAATACGCAGATAAAATATTTGAAGTATTTCAACGTTTGCACGGTCGTAGCCAATACCAAGGTACAGGCATAGGTTTAGCGATATGTAAAAAGATTGTCGAAAAGCATAATGGCATGATACACGTTGAATCTGAATTAGATAAAGGCGCATGTTTTATCTTATTATTGGAAGTAAAAGACCAAGAGTAATAGTCACAATTGAGGAAATAATATGAGTGAGAGTTTAACCCCAATAACAATACATATGTGTGATGATGATCCCGATGATCAATTATTAGTGAGTGATGCTCTAGAGGAAGCCCGCTTAGGTAATCCAATAGACTTCACTAACAATGGTAAAGAGCTATTACAGTATTTAAACCGAGAAGGGGCTTTTGCCCATTTAATTGATCAGCCCCTGCCAGGCTTAATCCTGCTTGATTTAAATATGCCCGTCATGGATGGCAGGGAAGTATTAAATAAGATAAAGCAAAACGAGAAATTTCGCTCTATTCCTATAATCGTGCTTACGACCTCGAAAGCGGAAGCAGATATTGCCCGAACCTATGAGATGGGGGTCAACTCTTTTATTATAAAACCTGTTTCATTTGATAGTTTAGTCGAAATGGTTCGCTCGGTTTCAGACTATTGGTTTCACCTAGTATCCTTACCCAAGAAATAGTGGATATAAATAATGAGGGACCATGAATAATTATTCTAGATTAAAAATCTTAATTGTTGAAGACGATGAAGATGATTACATCTTATTAAGAGAGCTGCTTATTGAGGCGATTGGCGAGGTCGATACTATCTGTTGGGCTGAAGATTTTAAATCTGCTCAAGTTAAAATTTCCAATGAAAATTTTGATTTTTATTTCCTAGACAATCGTTTAGGGGCTGAATTGGGCTTGGACTTAATTGCCGAAATAAAACAACATTATGAAACTGCTCCGCCAATTATTATGTTATCTGGCATAGATGATTATCAAACCGATCTCGATGCCATGGAAAAAGGCGCCGATGATTATTTAGTAAAAAGTGAATTAACCCCTCATTTACTCGAAAGGACATTTCGTTACTCTTTAAAAAGTAAAGGTTTTGAAGCTAAGCTGGCAAAACTGGCTCATTACGATGGTTTGACTGGCTTGTACAATCGCAGCCTTTTTAATGAACTGCTTATTAAAGCGACGCAACAAAGTAAACGTTCAGGGAAACAGTTTGCTTTGGTAACCCTCGATTTAGACAATTTTAAATTCATCAACGATAACTACGGCCACCCTGCGGGCGACCAGTTATTAACTAAAATAGCCAGGAGATTAAAGCATGTCACTCGCAGCTCTGATATCGTGGCAAGATTAGGCGGTGATGAGTTTTCATTATTGTTAAAGGATGTAAAAAACGACTCTGATTTTGTCACTTTAGTTGAGAATATCATGGCCATTTTTCAAAAGCCTATTCAAATTAGTAGTAAATCTGTGGCGGTATCCTCCAGTATTGGCATAGCCATTTACCCCACTGATACCCATATAGCCAGTGAACTTATCGACTATAGCGACAGAGCCATGTATCAGGCCAAATCTAATGGTCGTAATAGCTATAGCTTTTATAACCAAGAACTACATCAAAAAGCGATTATTAAACATCAATTGGAATTAGAGCTTTATAGTGCCATCGAAAACAACAAGTTACTCTTGTATTTTCAACCGATAGTATCGTTAATTAATGATGAAATTGTTTCGTATGAGGCGTTACTGAGATGGCCTGATGGTGAAAATGGTTTTCATAACACTGAGGAGTTTATTGAGGTTGCCGAAGAAAGTCATTTAATCCTAAAAATAGGTGATTGGGTCTTTCAACACGCTTGTTTAAAGTTAGAGAGCTGGCATGCTCAAGGAATCACTGATCGACATATTTCTATCAATGCCTCAGCCAATCAATTTAATTCCGATGACTTTACTGAGCTGGTAAAGAAATACATACAAAAAGTACCTTACTTGGCAAATAAACTAACCATTGAATTAACCGAACGTAAACCATTAGATATTACCGAGAAGACAATAAATAGGTTGCAGGTATTATCTAATTTAGGTTTTAAGTTTTCAGTTGATGATTTTGGTATAGGGCATTCATCTATTTCATATTTGCGCGCATTCCCGATGAATTCTATCAAAATAGATAAATCTATTGTACAAAATATAATAAATTCGAAGGAAGATTTGGCGCTTTGTACCGCCATCATAGCATTAGGTAAAGCGTTAAGTTTAAGCGTCATTGCTGAAGGAGTAGAAACTAAAGAAATAGCCAACATACTTAAATCCTTAGCTTGTCCCTATGCTCAAGGTTACTTATATTCCAAACCTATTCCATTATAACAAAGTAAAACTTCACCCATTGAAACCAGTGTTTCACTTCAATTAAAGGGAATATCATTTACATCCCTATATTTTCGCTAACAGCTAATGTAAAAATTCCCATGAAATTGAATTAAAATTGAAAACTGCTATACCTTAAATACATATTGTCGTGTTACAAGGACGCATAATCTATGTCTTCCGTTATTAAGAACACCAAGCATTTAACAAGTGAGAATGAAGTGACTTTAGAGGATCGCAGGCACGAATGTCCTAGTGCACATGCATTATGGTCGAAACTTAGTGTTGCCCAGCAAGCGTCAGTAAGTTCAATGCATAATTATGGCTATGAACTTAGTTTTATTCGCAACGAAGCTGAAGAAATGCTTGTCGTCATGCTACTTAATGAAGCTAGTGTTGTTATTGATGATGAAGGAACTATTGATACTCAAGTTAGTATTGATATCCGAAAATAGCTTTAGTCACTAAGTTCAATATTGCTGCGTTGATATAATTATCACAGCACAATAATGGGGTAAACGCCCCAATAATGATCTAGATCAAAAAAATAGAGCTAATACTTTATAAATAGCTTTACATCTATAGAGTTCTTGCTCTATAGTACATTTGTTCTTAAGCGAACACTTATTGTAATAATTTTTTGTAGCTTCCCCATAAGCTAATATGCCGATGTAGTTCTTAACTATTTAATAGTAAAGAAAATGACATCGGTTTTTTTATGCCTGAAATTTAGTGACCATTGCCGCCCACTATTGATAAGAACTGTTAGGTATAACGCTTACATGGGTACTTCCCCCGTCCACCGAACTTGCAACTGACTTAATGGAGTACTTTCTCTGACATCTTTTGCAGTACTTTAGCGCTAGGTTAGCGTTATTTTTACCCTAATGTCCCCATATTAAGATATTACTGCCTAGTTCACTGCTCACTAAAAGCGTAGACTGTTGGCAATTACCATCAACTATCAGCTTAACTTAGCTAGAAAGACTAAGGGACCTTATGTCTGAACACTCCTCGGCCAGCTCACTTACCGACACGGTTACCACTGAAAAATCTCAAGATAATAAAGTTGCCATCCTCTTTGAACTGATGCAATTTATTCGCCCCTATAAAGGCCACGTATTTGCTGCCTTTATCGCCCTTATTTTTACTGCTGCGGTAATGCTGTCTGTTGGTCAAGGCGTTAGGATGTTAATTGATGAGGGCTTTGCTCAACAGTCCATTGAGCAATTACAGCAAGCGGTGCTATTTATCTTGGCAATTACTGTGTTAATTGCCGGCGGTACCTTTGCCCGCTTTTATTTAGTTTCCTGGTTAGGTGAGCGAGTCAGTGCAGATATACGTTTGGCGGTGTTTAATCATGTCATTACTTTGCACCCTAGCTACTTTGAGACCAATGGCAGTGGCGATATTATGTCACGCATCACCACTGATACCACGCTATTACAAAGTATCATCGGCTCTTCATTTTCTATGGCGATTCGCAGTGTCTTAATGCTGCTAGGCGCCTTGGTAATGTTGTTTGCCACCAATATTAAATTAACCATTATTGTTTTAATTTCAGTGCCATTTATTTTGGTACCCATCTTATTTTATGGCCGTAAAGTGAGAAAATTATCACGTAAAAGCCAAGATTCAATGGCCGATGTTGGTAGTTATGCGGGCGAAGCCATTGAACATATCAAAACGGTGCAAAGTTATACCCACGAGCAGCAAGAAAGGCACGCTTTTGCTAGAGAAGTTGAAAAGTCATTTGATATTGGTCGTAGTCGTATAAAACAACGTGCCACCTTAATTGCCGGTGTTATTATTATCGTTTTTGGCGCTATCACCGGCATGTTATGGGTCGGTGGCAGTGACGTGATCCACGGTAAAATGAGCGGCGGTGATTTAGGCGCTTTTGTATTTTATGCCATTTTAGTGGCTTCTTCTTTAGCAACCATTTCAGAAGTACTAGGTGAATTACAGCGCGCTGCTGGTGCGACCGAAAGACTCATTGAGATTTTACACGTTAAAAGCCATATTCTTCCGCCGATAGAAAATGTGGTATCGGCGGAAGATCTTAACGCAGAAATCACTTTTGAAGAAGTGAGCTTTAACTACCCTTCAAGACCAGATCAAGCAGCAACGCAAGGACTTAACTTAGTCGCGGAGCAAGGTAAAGTATTGGCTTTAGTTGGCCCATCCGGCGCAGGAAAAACCACGCTATTTGAACTGCTACAGCGCTTTTATGATCCACAAGAAGGTCGTATAACCTTAGGCGGTACCGATATACGCCAGCTTGACCCGGAAGACCTTCGCCAACAAATGGCCTTGGTGCCACAACAGCCAGCACTATTTAGCAGTGATGTTTTTCATAATATACGCTACGGCAAGCCTGATGCTAGCGATGAAGAAGTCATCTCTGCCGCTAAAAAAGCCCACGCTCATGAGTTCATCAGTCAATTGCCTCAAGGCTATAAGAGTTATCTAGGAGAGCGTGGTGTACGTCTTTCTGGCGGCCAGCGCCAACGTATCGCTATCGCTCGGGCAATATTAAAAGACCCGCATATTTTATTGCTGGATGAAGCAACCAGTGCACTTGATAGTGAAAGTGAACATCATGTGCAACAAGCACTTGAAGAATTGATGCGTGGTCGCACCACCATTATTATTGCTCATCGCTTTTCAACAATACAACATGCTGACCGTATTGCGGTATTAGATCAAGGCCAGTTAGTTGATATCGGTGATCATCAATCATTATTGCAAACATGTGACTTATACCAGCGATTAGTGGAGCTACAGTTTAAGCAAATAAACTAATCCGGACTGAACAACAGAGACAAAAAAAGGAGAATCGCTAAAGCGTTCTCCTTTTTCATTTTCGATTAGTCGATTTAATTAATTCTGAAAATTTTCAGGTAAGATATTTTCATCTTTATCGTCTGAATCAGCGGCTTCAGGCAAGTCATAATCTTCCGCTTCTTGTTCAAGCCAATCACATATAATGGCATCGGCTTGTTCTTTGCCAGTATATTTTAATGATGAAAAAGCTTGTACTCGAATATCAGCATTTAATGGTGCTAAGGCTTTCTTAACGCTAAGCACTTCAGCGCTACGTTTACCTTGTGATAACTTGTCACACTTAGTCAACAAAACTAACATAGCTAATTCGCTATCTGCTGCCCATTGAATCAAATCCATATCTAAGTCTTTTAGCGGATGACGAATATCCATTAAAATGACTATGCCTTTTAGACATTGACGTTTTTCTAAATATTCACCCAGTGCTTTTTGCCATTTTTTCTTCATTTCTAATGGCACTTTGGCAAAGCCATAACCTGGCAAATCGATTAGGCGGCGATCCTCTGCTACTTCAAACACGTTGATAAGCTGAGTTCGACCTGGAGTTTTACTTATGCGCGCCAATCCTCTTTGATTGGTTAGCGTATTTAAAGCACTAGATTTACCTGCATTAGAGCGGCCCGCAAAGGCGACTTCAATACCAGAATCAGCTGGTAAACGACGAATATCGGGAGCGCTAAGGGTAAAGGCGGCTTTAGTTAAATGTATCTTTGTAGAAGACAAGGGCTTAACTCGTTTAAAATTTTCGTCATTATAGCGTTTTTCTTCGACAAATATTATTAAAAAAATGCACAAAACAGTGAAATCACAGTTTTTTTTGTCTGATTTTTTCTTCTCCACTATTACACAGGCCTAATATTCGTGTAAAATGCCGACACATCCATCATACTTTTTTATCATTTTTTAATTAGATAGCTATTATAATATTCAAAAAGCTAAGTAATTAATGACAAGCAGAGAGCAACTCAATGAAAAAAATTATCTTTTCGCTACTTGTAGCCTTAAGTTCCGTAAGTGCCGTACAAGCCGCAGATGCTAACGCAGGTAAAGAAAAATCAGCCACTTGTAGCGCCTGTCACGGTCCTACAGGTGTTAGTGCAAGTCCTATGTTCCCTAACCTTGCCGGTCAAAATGACGCTTATATCATTAAGCAATTAAAAGATTTTAAATCAGGCGCGCGTACCGATGCCATGATGGCGCCTATGGCGGCTAACCTATCTGAAGCTGACATGGCTGATTTAGCGGCTCACTTTTCTGGTTTACCTAGTGCCAACGAGCAAGCGGCAGCATCAGCAAGTACTGGCTCTAGTACAGATGCAGCGCCAGTAAGTTCTCCTGCTGCCGGTAATGTTGAAATTGTTGCTTCTACCCCAGCATCAGCGATTTATGCAGGTGATGTAGCAGCCGGTAAAGATAAAGCACTAGTCTGTGCAGCTTGTCACGGTGCTGACGGTAACAGCTTAGTACCTATGTACCCTAGCCTTGCTGGTCAAAGTGCTAACTATATTGCTAAGCAATTAGCTGATTTCAAATCAGGCAATCGTAAAGACCCAGTAATGGCAGGTATGGTTGCAGCGTTATCGAAAGAAGACATGAACGACTTAGCCGCTTTCTTTGCGGTGCAAAGCACGAATACAGGTACTGGTGAGTCAAATGAAGTCGGTCATAAGTTATACATTGGCGGCGATGTAGATAAAGGTGTTACTGCTTGTATTGCTTGTCATGGTGTTTCAGGTAAAGGTATGAAACAAGCCGGCTTCCCGAGTATTACCGGTCAAAGTAAAGATTACTTGAAAAAGCAACTTGCTAGTTTCCGTGACGGCAGTCGTGGTAATGATAACAATGGTATTATGCGTAACATTGCCATTAAATTATCAGATGCTGATATTGAAGCTGTTGCTCAATATATCACGTCATTAAAATAATAATGACTTGCTTGCTTCATTAGCAAATTTCTAAAAAAAGCAGCGTCTATCGCTGCTTTTTTTTTCATGATTTTTTTGCTTAATTCGCAATTGCACAGGCAGCTAGCAACTAAATTGAAAATGAGTCATTTAATGGAAACTCGCAATTAATGGATGAACCGCAGCTAAATGAACAGCAAAATTAACCCGATTTTCTTTGTCGCGTGTCAGCAGTGTGATGCACTTTATGACAAACCACAGTTAAAGCAGGGACAACTGGCCAAATGCAACCGCTGTGGCAGCACCTTGATTGAACGCAAGGTTGACTCCATTGAACGTAGCTTTAACTGGTCTCTTGCCGGCTTAATGTTAATGTTACCAGCCATTTTATTACCTATCATGGGTGTTACCTTGGCTGGGCAATTTCATCAGGCGTCATTATTTGATTGTATCTTGGTGTTGATTGACCGCGGATTTTTTATGATCGCCTGCTTGGTTTTCCTCTTTGCGATTGCCGTACCCATTGTCCGTTTAGCTGGGGCACTCTATATTTCCTATAGCTTTAAATTTAATAAACTAAAACCGTCATTATTAAACTTTTTCCGTGCTTATCATTACCTTGATAACTGGGCTATGCTCAATGTTTTTATGCTAGGTATTGTCGTTTCCATGTATAAGTTAATTGATGATACTGAACTATCAGTAAACCTTGGTTTATTTGCTTTTGTCTTCTGGTTAATTTGCTCAACTATGTCAGCTGCGGCACTCGACCAAGATTATATCTGGGATAAGTTAGAACGAGCTTTCCCTAGGAGCTGTGCTAATGAACACTGCTAAAAGCAAGGGACTCTCTTTATGCCCTAAATGCCATAAACTTAATAGTTTAACAACAGAGCCACAGCAGTGCAGGCGTTGTCATGGCCTGTTTTATCAGCGTAAACGCAACTCTTTACAATACACCTTGGCTTGGAATGTTGCCGCCTTAATCGCCTTTATTCCGGCGAACCTTTATCCGATTATGATTGTCTATCAATTGGGCATTCCTAGTGATGCCACCATTTTGTCGGGTATCGGCGAATTTATAGACCATGGTTTATACCCGATAGCGATTATTATTTTTACCGCCAGTATCATAGTGCCTTTAATAAAAATTATTGGCTTATTTGTGTTAGTTTATAAAGCACACACAGGCATACGTTTAAAGCCCAACAAACATAGCAAAATTTACCATATACTTGAGTTTTTAGGCCCTTGGTCAATGCTTGATGTCTTTGTTGTGGCTTTAATGGTAACCGTAGTAGAACTTGGCTTTGTTACCTCAGTAGCTGCAGGTCCTGCGATAAATTACTTTACCATTACGGTAATTTTTACCATGTTTGCTGCCAATAGTTTTGACCCACGCTTGCTGTGGGATAAAAAAGCAGATAAGAAAACAACAGAGCAAGCACTATTACCGTCAGACAAGCTGCTAGAAAATTTACTAGGCACTTTACCAGAAGAAAAGGGACAGAAATGACCAATAACAAAGATACTGCTGCCTCTGAGCATAATCAAAAAATTGACAAAAACCATGCTGAAATTGTCCCGCGTCAGGGCATATCTATTATTTGGTTTGTTCCTTTTATCGCCTTGATTTTTGGTTTATGGCTAACGGTAAAAGTGGTTTCTGAACAAGGCACCTTGATCACCATAGAGTTTGATAATGGCTCTGGCATAGTGCCTAATAAAACAGAAGTACGTTTTAAAGGCTTAATAACAGGCTTAGTCAAAAAAGTTGTACCTTCGGCAGACTTGCAGCGCGTTATTGCCGAAGTAGAAATATCTAAAAACTTTGCTAATTATTTGACTAAAAACACCCGATTTTGGTTAGTCAGTGCTGATATTTCGCTGCAGGGTGTTTCTGGCTTAGAAACGCTAATTTCGGGTAGTTATATTACTATCCTACCTGATATCAGTAATGATGCCGATAGTGAAGATCACTTTATTGCCTTAACAGAAGCACCAACGTTAGATATGTCGACCCCGGGCTTACACCTGACCTTGCATACCGATGTATTAGGCTCTATTAGTGAAAACTCTCCTATTAGCTTCAAACAAATCCCCATTGGCTATGTCACAGGTTATCACTATATTGAAAGTAGTAAGAAAATTGCCATTAACATTTTTATCGAACCAGAATTTGCCCACTTGGTAAAAGAGAACTCTTTATTTTATAACACCAGTGGCATACAAGTTACTGCCTCACTATCTGGTGGGGTTAAAATCAATACCGATTCTTTAGCTTCGATAATGGCGGGCGGCATTGCCGTAGATACCTTAAGTTACCAAAAAGATTTAGCACCCGCACACAATGGCCAAGAATTCCCCTTACATGCTGATTTTCAATCAGCTGAAATGGGTCATGAAGTAGAGTTAACCTTGGATTGGAATTCTGGCATTGATCACAATGCAGCAATTTTATACCAAGGCCTTACTATTGGTGTTATTGAGTCATTTAGTAAAATCGACCCCGTTAGTCGAAAAATTACCGCCACCGCAAAAGTTAACCCACGTGTTGTACCCTACCTAACGGAACAGTCTCAGTTTTATATTGTTGCACCGCAAATTAGTCTTACCGGTTTATCGAACGCTAAAACCTTATTAACAGGTAGTTATATCAGTATCAGACCATCTCTCGCTGGAAAGCCTCGCAATAAATTTAAAGTGTTTAGTAATAAACCGCCTTATAAATATAGCGAGCCGGGTTTGCACTTAATGTTGACTAGTAGTGACCGTAGTTCATTACAAGTGGGTAGCAATCTTTATTACAAACAACAAGTGGTTGGTAATGTCCAAGCCATCGAAACCACCGCACCTGAGCGCCATTTAATTCATATTCATGTGCAACCCGAATTTAGTCATTATGTGAATCATAGCAGTCGCTTTTACAATAACTCTGGTGTGAAGATATCGGCAAGTTTACTCGGAGTCGATATTCAAGCCCAATCACTACAGAGTATTTTAACCGGTGGCATTGCTTTTTCTAATCAAAAAAGTAGCCAAAGCAATAATCAAGATACACAAAAGAAATTGGTTAAAAATGGCGATAGTTTTTCACTGTATGCCAATAACAAACTGGCCGAGCAAAATGTGAGTTTCACGCTGAATATTGCTGCTAATGAACAAGTAAACACCAACACCCGTGTTTTATATCGTGGTGTTGAAATTGGTGCTATTCATCAAGTTCATATCCAGGGTGAATACCAGCAATTGCAGTTAGGTTTATTAGCTAAATATCAGTATATCTTAAAGGCTAATACCCAGTTTTACTTAGTTAAGCCCAGTTTAAGCCTTTCCGGTGCTAGCGATACTGAGGCGTTGTTTGGTGGAACTTACATCACCTTTAACTTGGGCCAAGGTGATGTACAAACACAGTTTAACTTGTTTAACAAACCGCCGGTGAAATTGGCCAGTGCACCAGGTTTACAACTTACCTTAATCACAGAACACGCCAGCGTAGCAACACCGGGTAGTGCGGTTAGTTACCGCGGTATCACTATTGGTCAAGTGGATAATGTCAGCTTAGATAAGACAGATGATAATATTAAAGTCAACATCACCATTGATGAAGAACACCGAGATTTATTACAAAGTACCAGCCGCTTCTATAATGCCGGCGGTATTAGTATTTCTGGTGGTATCAGCGACTTCGTAGTAAAAACAGAATCTCTTGATGCCATTTTACGTGGTGGCATCAGCTTTTACACTCCAGACACCGCACTAACGAGTTCGTTAACAACGAAAGCGCCAGTTGAAGAACTATCAACTTTTACCTTATTTAAACATGAAGAACATGCCAAAGATGCCGGTCAGGCAATTAGTATCCAATTTAATGATATTTCCGGCTTAAAAGTAAATACCAAGGTGGTCTATCAAGAGCAAGCCGTAGGCGTGGTAGAGCGTTTAATTTTTAGTAAAAATAAAGTCGGCGTTACCACACTGGTGTTACTCAATGATTTAGGCAGCCAATACGCTAGACAAGGTACTAAATTTTGGAAAATTGAACCGCAAATAGGTTTAGTCGGTTCAAAAAATGTTGCGGCTTTACTCGATGGAGCTTTTATTGGTTTATTACCTTCGCATTCAGCAGAGACTAAGCAGCAATATGAGTTTCAAGCCCTTGAGCTAGCACCTACGGTTGAGCAATTAGCTTATGGCTTAAATGTTAAGTTAACTGCCCCACGACTTGGTTCGGTACGTATCGGTAACCCTATTTTGTATCGTCAAATTAAGGTCGGTAAAGTCATTGGTATTGATTTATCACCGACAGCTGATCAAGTGAATATTTTTATCAATATTGCCAAACGTTACGCGCCACTCGTAAACGGCCAAAGTCAGTTTTGGAATACCAGTGGTATCAAGATTGAAGCCGGCATTTTTTCTGGGGTAAATATTGATTCTGAGTCAATAGAAACCCTGATTGCTGGTGGCATTGCCTTTGCGACACCTGAACTCGATGAAAATATTGATAAAGAATCTACATCCTTACCAGCCAGCTTTATTTTGCATCAAGATGTCGATAATGACTGGTTAGAATGGCAACCTAAAATTGCCATTAACCAACAAAACGCTGCAGTTTACTCAAAGTAGAGTAAAAACATTAATTAATTGCTTACATTTTAATTATCGACAACAGTTTAATTTGGCGACTTTCTCATTTATCTTGGCTCATTCACTTTATAAGCGAACGCAATAATAAATGAGTAATCGCCTCAAAGCATTATTAGCTAATTGGTTTACCGAAAAAGACTCCTGCCAATGGGTACTTGCCAGCATCATTGAAACCCAACGTTCCTCTTACCGTAAAGCGGGCGCTATGATGTTCATTAATAGCCAAGGCAAAAGTTATGGTCTATTAAGCGGTGGCTGCCTAGAAGCAGATTTAATGCGACAAGCGCAAAAGTGTTGGCATAAAAATACTAATATTATTGTCTGTTACGATATGCAAGATGATAGTGATATTGCCTGGCAACTAGGCATAGGTTGCGGCGGTTTAGTGAAGGTATTACTGCAACCGATTAACAGTGATAATAATTACTTAGAATTGGTCACTTTGAAAAGCCAACTAGATAACCGTAATGCTTGTTTTTATCATATTGATACCGTTAACGCTCTAGGCTCTTGCCAAAGTAAAAACCAAGTATTATCAAAGCCTGTCAACGCCCTTGAGCCTCTAATTGCCATTAAACCAGCACCCGCTTTAGTTATTTTTGGTGGTGGTTTAGATGCACAACCACTGGTTAAAATGGCGAATACTTTAGGTTGGTATATTTGTTTAGTTGATAGCAGAACCTCCTACGCTAGAGCTGCCTATTTTAAAGAAGCCGATGTCGTTATTAATCAAGATTATACTGAACTAGAACAGAGTCTAATGTTACCCAAAGCTGATGCCATAGTGATAATGCATCACAACGTTTCCCTCGATGCTCGCGCCTTACAACTGATTAACAGCCAAGTTAATTTAGCCGAAGCTAGTTATTTGGGTCTATTGGGACCACAACACAGAACGGAACAAGTACTAGAACAAGCAGGGATGAATACAGCTGACTTACCTAATAAGTTAATGAATAAATTAGCCAACCCCATAGGTTTTGATCTTGGTGGTGAGCTGCCAGAATCTATTGCCCTCGCCATATTATCTCAGGCACATGCCGCAGTAGAGCAAGCATCCGGTCAATCTTTGGGTTACTTTCAAAGTCAGATAAGCAACATCACGAAAGTTGCTAACCATGCAAGTTAATATAATTTTATTAGCGGCAGGAAAAGGCCAACGTTTTCAAGATTCAGCACCCAATCAAGTCGGTTGTGACGCTATTAAACAACTCGCTAACATTGATGGTAAACCGCTAATTGTTAGTAGTATTGATAAATTACAGCCTTTACTTGCGCATGATGTCGTTAACATTTTGTATGTCACTTTAGGGGCAAATAAAAATGTTATTAAGACAAGGTTACCTGCTGAAATTTCGATCATTGCCAGTCAGCACTGGTCACAAGGCATGGGGCATACCCTAGCGGAATCGGTGCAATCTATTAAAGCCCATAGTAGTCATGTATTGATTGCCCTAGCGGATCAAGCCTTAATCAGCACCGATCATTATCAAGCGTTACTCTGTGCTAGCAAAAAAAAGCCTAATAAAATAATCGCCACCCTGTGCGATGAGCAGTTAATGGCGCCCGCTATTTTCCCGGAAAAATACTTTCCACAATTGATAAAGCTGCAAGGTGATAAAGGTGCCGGACAACTATTAAAACAACATGCCTTACAAAAAGATGCAATCGGCTGTTCAAAAGCAAAATTAGATATTGATACCTTGGCTGATTTAGAGCAAGTCAGACAACAACTAAAGCACTCTCAACAAGAGAGTAACTTACACTAAAACACACCTTCACACTGTCAAAACCTGGAGCCAGTATGATCAAAATAACCTTAAACAATAAGCCTGTTGAGCTTGATGTTGATCCACAAATGCCACTTCTTTATGCCCTGCGTGATGAGCTAAAACTCACAGGTACCAAATTTGGTTGCGGTGCAGGGCAATGCGGCGCTTGCACAGTACACGTTAATGGCCAAGCAATGCGTTCTTGTGTGACACCCGTATCAGCTATTGCTGAGCAAGCTATCACCACCATTGAAGGTTTAGCAGATCATAACGGAAAATTAGGTGAAAGTGCCGTACAAGTTGCTTGGCGCGAATTCAAAGTGCCTCAGTGTGGTTACTGTCAAAGTGGCCAAATGATGAGTGCTGCTGCGTTATTACAAGCCATTCCTCAGCCAACCGATGAGCAGATCATTGAACATATGCAGGGTAATATTTGTCGCTGTGGCACCTATAAACGCATTAAAGCGGCAATAAAGTCTGCGGCGACTCATTCATCAGCGAGTAGTTTATCAGCCAGTCATTCAGCTACAGCTAACTCAGCTGATAGCACCTTACCTGTTAGCACTTCACCTTCAAACCTTTCATCTTCAAATAAGGGCGCTGTTGAAATTTTTGATGCCCGCCAGCTTGCTAGTAAGAAGCAAGGAGCAGCATCATGAACGCTATTGAAAATGTCAGTCGTCGTGGTTTCTTAAAAGTTGCTGGTATTTCAACGGGTGCTTTTGTTTTAGGTATCAGCTTGCCTGTTGCTACGGCACAAGCCAAGTCATCGACCGGCGCACTCCGCCATGAATTAAACTTCTTTGTCAGTATTGCCAGCGATTCTATGGTGACCTTAGTTTGTCATCGCAGTGAAATGGGACAAGGTATTCGCACCAGCGTTCCACAAATCATTGCCGAAGAGCTAGAAGCTGATTGGCATAAAGTAACGGTTGTACAAGCCAAAGCCGACGAAAAATACGGCTCACAAGGTACTGCTGGCTCAGCGTCTATTCGTAATCATTTCACCAGCATTCGTCAAATAGGTGCTGTTGCCCGGGATATGCTTGAGCAAGCGGCTGCTAATATTTGGCAAGTGCCTCGTAGCGCGGTTAAAGCACATAAACATTATGTAGTGCATAGCGCTACCGGTGAAAAAATTAGCTTTGGTGAGCTTGCCAGTCACGCCGCCAAACTAACCCCGCCTGACAGAAAAACCATTAAATTAAAAGCGAATAGTGATTTTTCACTTATTGGTAAAGACGTCAAGTTAACCGACTTAGATGATATTGTTGCCGGTAAAGCGCAATACGCCCAAGATATTCAACTGCCTGATATGCTTATCGCGACTATCGTCAGGCCACCCGTCGTTGGCGGCAAGGTCATCTCATTTGATGCCAGTGCAGCCTTGAAAATTAAAGGTGTGGTCGATGTTATCGCCCTTAAGCCACGCAGCATTCCTGTTGCTATTAATCCGTTAGGTGGTGTCGCAGTATTAGCCAACAATACTTGGGCCGCGATTGAAGGCCGTAAAAAACTAAAAATCAAATGGCAACTAGGTGACAAACAAAACCATAACAGCAATGAGTTTAGTAAACAGTTAGTCAAACAAGTGAATCAACAAGGTGAAACAGTTGCGAGTAAAGGCGATGTTTATAACCATCAATATAATGAAAATAATACCATAGCAGCAACCTACACTGTGCCTTACATTCACCATGCACCAATGGAAACACCTGCGGCTACCGCTGTTATTAACGGTAAAAAGTGTACAATTTGGGCCGGCACTCAAAACCCGCAGTGGGCTAAGGGTACTGTTGCCCGTGAGTTAGGATTAGACAAAGACGAACAAGACAATATTGAGCTTAATGTCACACTAATGGGCGGCGCCTTTGGTCGTAAGTCCAAAGCCGATTTTATTGTTGAAGCGGTTGAGCTAGCTAAGGCGAGCAAGCGTCCGGTAAAAGTCATTTGGAGTCGAGAAGATGATATTCAACATGGCTATTACCATTCAATTTCAGCCAATTACTGCAAAGCAGAATTAACTGCTAATGGCAGTGCCGATCATTGGATAAGTCGTAATGCTTACCCACCTATTGGCTGGTTATGGAATGCCGAAGCTAAAGTTCCCAGTGATAGTCAATTAGCGCTGGGCTTTGGCGATATTCCTTTTGCTTTAAATAACTTAAGCATTGAAAAACATGCGGTCGACTCGTTTGTTAGACCTGGCTGGGTTCGTTCTGTCGCCTGTATCAATAATGGTTTTGCCTTGGGCTCTTTTGTCGATGAACTCGCGGTAAAGGCAAAACTGCCCACCAGACAAATGTGGCTCAATTTACTCGGTGCAGATCGCCATGTTGATCCAAATGATAATGGCTTCAACTACTCTAATTATAATTTAGACTTAACTGCCCACCCTATTGATACCAAACGTATGAAAGACCTAATCAACCTAATTAGTGATAAGGCGAAAGTTGAACAAAAACTGCCTAAAAATCAAGGTTGGGGCATCAGCTTTTTACGTAGCTTTGGCTCTTTTGTTGCCGCGGCAACTAAGGTGGAAGTCGTTAACAATAAAGTCACCGTACTTGAAATGCATACCGCGGTAGATTGCGGCATTGTGATTACCCCTGATAGGGTTAAAGCGCAAATGGAAGGTGCTATGGTATTTGGTTTATCCATTGCTTTGATGGGTGAGATATCAGTAAAAGATGGCCAGGTACAGCAAAGTAACTTTCATGATTACCCGGTAGCACGTATTGGCCAAGTACCTGAAATGCATGTTCATATTGTTGAGTCTGACGCTCCTCCGGGTGGCATTGGTGAGCCCGGTGTACCACCGGTAGCACCGAGTATTACCAATGCTATTTATCACGCCAGCAAAACACGTATTCGTGATTTACCTGTAAGCAAGGTATTTACCGTTTAGAGCAATAATAAAGTGATGCTGCCAACTTATCATTTAGGGCAGCTATCAATTCAAAGCAGCTAAATGGAGTAACTGTATAATGTATATTTAAACCCTTATTCTAAATGATAACTATTAAGATTATTGGTTATTTTGATTTGTGCTACCTTTAGTGTATTCAAGGTTGAATAATTTAAAATACGGAGATTCTTTATGCCTTCCCAAACCCTATCACTTAGACGAAAACTACTCATCCTATTAGCCGCGGTTATTTTTGCATTGTTACTACTGCTAACTACAACAAGTTATTTTAATAACCAAATAGGCCAGCTTAAAAAGCTAAAACACGATGTTCAACAATTAAAAATATATTCACTGCAATTACGCCGTAATGAAAAAGATTTTATGCTTCGGAAAAAGTTGAAATATCTAGAAAAATTCAACAAAAATAATTTATTACTTGTTACCCTTTTAAAAGATATTGAGCAACAAAATACAAACATACATGCTGATATTCAATTAACTCAATTAACAAACTTATTTTCGAGGTATAAAAGCACATTCAGCCAACTAACTGAACTAATGGTAATTAAGGGCCTAGACAAAAACTCAGGACAATATGCCCAACTACGTAGTGCTACCCATGAATTAGAAAAAGCTTTCGCATCTCAAAGTGATTTAGCAAGCCAAGTAATTTTACTGACTATGCGTCGGCATGAAAAAGATTACATGCTTAGAAATAATGAAGAATATCTCACTAAACTTGCCATCAGCATAACTGAATTAAAATCCCGCTTTCCCAATAACCTAAACATAACCAGTTTAATTAATAATTATCAAAATTCAATAAACTCCTATGCCGATATTAACCGTGAAATTGGTTTATCACCTACTCAAGGCCTTATCGGCGATATGCGCGCAGCAATACATAATGCAGAATCCTTATTACAAGTATCCATCACTGATGCAACTGCATTCATAGAAAAAGAAGAGACCTTCGCCACGACTATATCTTTTAGCTTATTTATTATTATTTCAATTGCATTATCTGTCTTCATTTTTAAGTTAATAAACATTGTTATTTTGCCTATTAGAAATGCCGTCGCAAGCATTGAAAATCTAGTTAAAAGTAGGGATTTCTCCTTACAAATTCCGAAAGAAACAGATGATGAATTTGGCGAGGTAGTCGACGCCGTTAACCGTTTTATTAGATTTACCGATAAAATGAACAAAGCCGTTGAAGACTTACAAACGGTCAGTGTGCAAGTCGAACAAAATGCTCAACTTACCGAGGCTAACCTTATTGAACAATCGGCTCAATGTGAGCAGGTATCTGCTGCGACCATAGAGCTAGAAGCAAGTGCTCTGGAAGTGGCACAAAATATTCAGCTAACTACCGACACAGCACAAGAAATAGCAAAACATGTAACGCTCAATAAAACTCAACTTGATAAGTTAGCTTCATCATTATCTGGTAATGCCGATGAGCTGGTAAATTCTTCAGCGGATATCAGTTTGCTAGAAAAAAAATGCCAATCAATCGGGAATTTTATTAATGAAATTAGAAGTATTGCCGAGCAAACAAATTTATTAGCACTTAATGCCGCGATTGAAGCGGCACGTGCTGGAGAACAAGGCAGGGGTTTTTCAGTTGTCGCTGACGAAGTAAGGACCCTCGCCGACAGAACCCAACTATCAACAAGTCGAATAACTGAAATTATTAATGAACTGCAATTACTTACTAAGCATGCCGTCACCAATGTTGAAAAGTGCAAAGATAGCAGCCTTGCCAACCTTACTAATATTGAGACTTCATGTATTACACTCTCTGATGTGATGAGTTATGTAGAAACCATAAATCAAATGACGGAAACTATTTCAGGATCGACACAGGAACAAACAGCCGCTATTCACGAAATAGCCATGAGCATCACCTATATTAAAGACAAAAATACTGATTTATTAGGTCAAGCAAAATCGAGTGTCTCTAATTGCTCATTAGCCAATGAAAAGACCTATAAATTACTATCACACAAGCTAAGTTAAAACACTGATAAGCAACGATTAAACTATACGGAATAATCGTTGCTTATTACCACTAACGGGGCAATTTAAACAAACGTCTTTCTAAAACAAAACCCATAATCCCACTAGCCAATAACAATACCCCTAATACTTGCAACCAAGCGTTGATAGCTCTTGGCTCTACTATTGGTAAACCATGTTTTGACTTAGTAAATAAACGTCGACCACCGGCAACCGATTCTTCAAAATAATAGCCTTTGTTTGTCGGTATTAGTTTGACTAAGACATCACTACGCTGCGCCATAACTATCCTTTTTTTCATAAGCATTTCACGGTGTTTTTTTGAGTCAGAGCTATCAATAAGATCGCGCCATTTCCAAAATACATCACTTGGCTCTCCTGCTAACACCACACCATCGGAGCGATACTCATAATAATTTTCATTAAAAACTTGTTTGCTGTAGCCAATATAAAACAGGGTAACGGCAATCACGATTAGCGCACTTGCGAGGTAAAGAAAATTACGTTGCAACTTTAGTTGCTTAACACTTGCTTGCTGATATAGCTGTTCGATATCACTGATCACCAGTAAATTATTCTTTATATAGTTTTTATCTAATGGTTCGAGTAACTGAGCAACGGATAACGAAAAGGCCCTGAGTAACTTTCTAAAGACTTCATTAGAAGGCAGTGATTTATCATTTTCTAATTTTGATAAGTAAGATTGCTCAATACCGGCTAGTTCGGCTAATTCAGGCTGACTTAGCGTTCTTTCTGCCCGAAGTTTTTTTAACTGTTCACCTAATGTCATGATAATTTCCATTTTTAAAATTGATACTTAATAAGTAAAGCGCCGGCTGCTGGTTACTTTGTTTTACTACCAGTTAGTAACAACTGTAAATTTTTAATTAGTAACTGCCTAGTAGCTAAGGCTATTCTTGGTTATTCCTAAAGAAATAACTAGCTGAATATTAGTGAATATTGTTATATCGATAAGAATATCAATACTAGCCATAGAGTAATGTATAAACATCTTTCACTAATGAGGGTGATAAATATACTCTGGCCGTTTTTAAATAATATTTCACATTGATTTCACACCGACCCTTTTACCCTTGTTGTCACTAATGCAATTAAGGCAACAAATCATGTCTAGTACTACTCCCCGCTGTAATACCCAAGCTAGCTATATCCAATTAAGCAATATTAGCCAATCTTTCACGCTTAATGATGCAAAAGTCACCTTATTCGAACAGCTCAACCTCACCATAAGACAAGGGCAGTCGTACGCCATTATGGGACCATCTGGTGCGGGAAAGTCTAGCTTGCTGATGTTGATGTCAGGTTTAGAGCAACCCAGCTCTGGGCAAGGTGTTTATGTTAAAGATGATGTAAAGGAGTCGCATGAATCTAGTCTGGAAGCGCTACGGTCGGATATTGGCTTTATCTTTCAGCAGTTTCATTTACTGCCCGAGTTAACGGCGCTTAATAATGTAGCTTTGCCGCTAAAATTACGTGGTGATAAAGAGGCAATTAGTAAAGCGAAACTAATGCTGAAAAAAGTAGGTTTGCAAGACCGTATCAATCATAACCCAAATGAACTCAGTGGCGGCGAACAGCAAAGAGTGGCGATTGCCCGAGCGTTAGTCTTCGAACCTCGTTATATTTTTGCCGATGAACCAACAGGTAATCTAGATGAAAACAGTGCTAGGGATATTGCCAATATTTTGCTTAGTTGTTGTAAAGATAGCAATGCCGCTTTGATCATGGTGACGCACAGTCAGGTATTAGCCAATAAAGCCGAACATATTTTTAACTTAACCCATGACGGCTTAACTCAGATCAAAGGTCATAACGCTAAAATAGAGCAACTGGAGGCAGCATGTCGATAGCAAGTAGAGCCTTATTAGAAAATACTAAATTGGCTTGGCAGTTCTACCGTCAGGAGTATCATTTACCACAGCAAAGATTATTACGTTGGACACAGGCCATATTGCTTATTTTTATGCTGGCATTAACTCAGTCGAGTTTTAGTGTTCAGCAGTATTTAACGCAAAACCTACAAGGATTATTAGGCGCCGATGCGCAAATAAGTCAGCGGCAACCTTTTACTAACCAACAGGTTAATGATTTATCTGAACAGGTAAAAGAATTGGTAGCAACGCAGCAAATTAAAATTAACTTCAGTCATCAAGAAAGTAGGCAATATATTAGTTTAAAAGCGGTGGCTGATAGTTATCCCTTACAAGGAGAGTTGCTAACCGCGACTTCACTTACTGGCAATACAGAGCTAAGTTTAACTGGTCCCAAACAAGGTGAAATTTGGTTTGATAGCCGCTTGTTCGCCAGTTTTAGCCTAGAAGTTGGCGATATTATTCATATTGCCAAGCAAGAATTTGTCTTCACTAAGCTAATCAAACATGAGCCAGATAGATTAATGGAAGGCCATAATGTTGCTATGCGCGCCATGATAAATATTGCTGATATGGCAAAACTTAACTTTAGTGAAAATCTTATTAATTATCGTTATTTGTTAGCCCTTGATTCAACACAATTATCGTCCTTACAAGACTGGCAGCAACAACATTTACCCGCTGCACAACTGGTTCATAAACAAGGTAATCATCCACTGGCATTGTTTTGGCAACGCACAGAAAATTTTATTGGCCTAGCATCTATTATTTTATTCTTTATGGCCGCTATTGCCATTGAACAAATTTCATTAAAACACCAAAGCAAAGAGCAGTATTTCTCTGCTGTCTGTATGAGCTTAGGCGCATCAAAAGGCACCGGCATTGTCGTTTCAATATTGAAGTGGTGCTTTTCCTTGACCTTATTATTACCTATTGCTCTGCTTGTTTCTGCAGCTTGTCATTGGTTGATTATTCACTATTTAACCGCAAGTTTTCCAAATTTACAGTGGCAATGGCATTACGGTCTTAGCTTGAAAACCCTGACTTTTGTGAGCGTGATTTTTGCTTTATTTTACTTACCCGTTTGGTATTCATTACTTAATAGCAGTGTTGGTAAGTTATTTACTAGCGCAAAAAGCACTACCAGCAACCTTGGCCAAAAACTGGTCACTGTCGCGGTATTAGTGATAGTTGTTTTGGCTTACTCCGATAATGTTTTATTAACCATGATGTTAGTAGGCGCAATGTTGGTGACCATTTTGTTAATACTACTGTTAAGTTGGTTAGTATTAACAATAGGAGAAAAATTAACACAAAATTTATCGGGTTTATTACCCTTTGTATTTTTTATGATGAAGCAACGTTTAGTCAGTAAAAGTACGCAAATCTTAGGTGTCGGGTTATCGGCATTTTTATTGCTGTTTACCCTGATGTTGATGCATGATTTGGGCAAGACTATGTCGTCTTATCAGCGACAACATGATGGTAACTTAATGGTGTCAAAAGCAACCAATGATCAGCTGAGTTATCTGAAAAACTGGGCCAGTGAAAATAACATTAGTATTCGTCAAAATAAAAGTTATCTGCAAGCCAAGCTTATTGAAATTAATGAAAAATCACTAGCTGAGCATACGGACAAACCAAGTGATAGTTTGGCCACTTTCTCCCGTGAAATTAGAATGCATTGGAATGACCAGCTGCCAAGTAATAATCGACTTCTTTCGGGTACTTGGTGGCAAGCTGACACTGATAACTGGCAACAAATCTCGGTTGAGCAAGAAGTACTGACCGATATGGGGTTAAAACTAGATGATGCATTAACTTTTATTATCTCTGGCCAACGTTATACCTTTACCATAGCGGCCAGTCATGAGTTCAAGCCGGGTAATGGCTCTATTACCTTCTGGATACAAATGCCTACCGCGGCACTCGCCCATATTCATGCTAATCATTACAGCATGGCGAGCTTAGAAATAAGTGAGCTGCAGCAGCCACTGTTAGCTGAGCTTTGGCAGAAATTTCCGACTCTGCGTATGGTGTCATTGCAACAGATGACCGAGCGGTACGATAACCTTTTAGCCATGATAACTAAGGTGATATCAGGCTTTTCAATGCTCATTATATTACTGGCTGGCATCGTTATATTGGCATCAATTAATGCGGTTGAAGCAAACGAGCAGAAGAAAAACAGTATTATTATGAGTTTTGGCTTTAATCGAACAACTTGTTTAAAACTTAATATTATTGAGTGGCTTATCACAGCAATGATTGCTGCTTGTGGTGCAATACTAGGCACCTACCTTGCAGGTTTACTTATTTATAAATCTCAATTTTCGCTAAATTATCAACCAGACTTTGTTTGGCTGTTTGTCACCTTATTTATAATTTTAACCAGTGTTACCTCACTCGGTATTATTGCCAGCAGAAAAAGCCTTAACAGCTCGATTAGACAACTAATGGCAGAATAAAGAATTAATATATTTCCCTAGCATTTCACACTTGTTTCACATTAATTTTGACATGCTAGGCGCAACTAATAAATGGATAGATAAGCGAGACGATAATGAAAAATAGTAAACAACAAATGAATAACCTAATTACTTTTAAGTTAAGCAGTTTAATACTAATCACCCTAATGTTAATAACTCTGCAAGTTAGCGCTGCTTCGGTAAGTAAGAAGATTTTAATGGTGGTGAGTGGTTATGGCCAAGAGGATAAATCAGCCGGATATGAATTTGATGAATTCTCTAAAGCCTATTTAGTTTTCAAAGCCAATGGCATTAGTGTTGATGTTGCCAGTCCTAAAGGCGGTAAAGTTGAGGCCGGTAAATACGACTCTAGCAAAGTGTACAATGCCAAGGCGCTGGCTGATAAAAGTATTATGGCTAAATTAGCCCATACCTTAGCCACTGGAGAGGTTGATGCCAGTAACTATAACGGTATTTTTATTGTTGGCGGTAAAGGCGCTATGTTTGACTTACCTAAAGATAAGGCGTTACAAACTTTAATTGCTGATATCTATCAACAACAAGGCTCAGTTGCCGCGGTATGTCATGGTCCAGCCGCCCTAGTAGATGTTAAGTTAAATGATGGCAGTTACTTAATTGCCAACAAAAGCATTAATGGTTTCACCAATGTTGAAGAGCAATTATTTGGTAAAAAATGGTTAACGAAATTTGATTTTATGTTAGAAGACAAATTGATTGAGCGTGGTGGTAAGTTTCAAGCCAGTGATATTATGTTAAGTCACGTCGCTATTGATGGTAGGTTAATTACCGGACAAAACCCAAGTTCAACCGTGGGTGTAGCTAATGCCTTGGTAAACACCCTAGGTATTAAAGCCGTTGTTACTGAGCAATACCAAGGTGACAAAACCTTAGCGCTAGTGGCTAAATTGTTAGCGGGTGATAAGACAGTATTAACCACCTTAAAAGAAAACCAAGCAGATTATCACTTACCGTTAGTGGGCATGTACGGTTTTTATTATTTAAAAATTGCCGAAAATAATAGCCAAATTGCTAATGCTTTAACACTAATGACAGCAGCACAAGCCGAAATTAATAATCCAATGTTAGATATGAAAATCGCCACAGCACAACAAAAGCTAGGCAAGGCCGAAATGGCAAAAAACACCTTAGCTCAATTATTACTGGAAAAACCTGATTACCAACCAGCGAAAGATATGTTAAAAACACTATAGTAATTAATAACGAACTTGACAGTAGCAATATGACATCGACAACATTACAGATTTTATTAGTAGAAGATCAGCTCGATATAGCACGCAATATTGCTGACTATTTAGAAGCTAAAGGCCATGTGCTTGATTTTGCCACACAAGGACAGCAAGGCTTAGATCTAGCATTGAATAATCACTATGATCTGCTTATTCTGGATTTAAATCTGCCAGTAATGGATGGCTTAGTGGTTTGCCAACAAGTTAGAGCAAACTCTACTCGTCATATTCCTATATTAATGCTTACCGCCAGAGACAGTATTGACGATAAAGTCTCTGGTTTTACTGTCGGTGCTGATGATTACTTAACAAAACCTTTTTCATTGCAAGAATTAGAAGTGCGTTGTTTGGCACTATCAAGAAGACATTTATTGCAAAGCGAAAATGTGGTTAATATTGGCCCGTTACAACTCGATAAAAAACGTCAAACGGTGCAGCGTGATGGTCAGTTACTCAACTTACATAGCATGGGTTATCGTATTTTAACTGTGTTAATTGATGCTTACCCGCAGGTGGTCAGTCGCTCACAATTATCACAACAGCTTTGGGGTGATGCACCGACTGAGTCAGACGCATTACGCTCACATATTTATCAGCTACGCACTGTGTTGGATAAACCCTTTGCCACTGCACTGTTAAAAACCCGTCATGGTGTTGGTTTTGTTTTGGATATTGAAAATGATAAATAGCAGTGTCACTCCAGCAAAAAAATATCACAGCTTAAGTCGACGTATTGTCGCGCAGTTTTGTATATTTACCCTTGTACTATCAAGTCTTTATGGCCTATTAAGTTTCTCACTTATTTATGATTTAGAAGACAATTTTATCTACAATACTATGGATAACGAAGCTAAATTCCTTATTGAAGGTTATCAGCAGCAAGGTCAATGGCCAAAACCTCGCAGTAACAATATGCAACTGCACTTTTCCAAAGACACTTTACCTGATGCAGTAACCTCAAAATTAGTTGCAGAGCCCAAACGAGCCGAATTCTTTGGGGAAAAAGGTCTGCACTACCATCTGTATGTCCTACCTAATTTTAATCAGGTTTACTTGCTAGCCGAAGTGAGTGACATGTTGTTAGTGCGACCTATGAGTGGCAGCTTATTACGTTTATTACTGGCTGCTAGTTTTGTTTTAATGATCATAGCCTGCCTTATTGCTTGGTTATTAGGCCGTAAAACCGCCAAACCGCTGCAACAACTCGCTGACTTAGTTGATGGCGTAGCACCTGAACATATTCCTGATAATTTTGCCGAGCAATTTCCTCGTAATGAGATTGGCATTTTAGCCACTACCTTAGAAGAAACCATGGCACGAATTAAACAAGCTCTGGCAAGAGAAAAGAACTTTACCCGTGATGTCAGCCACGAGCTGCGTACACCCGTTGCCATCATTAAAAATGCCGTAGAAGTTTATCAAAGCCGACATAATCTAGATAAAAGTGCAGATCAACAAGCTAATGATGCCCTAGCCGTCGATACCCTAATGAAGCGTATTGGTGATGCAAGTGTGCAAATGGAGCAAACGGTAGTGACCTTATTATCATTAGCGCGAGAAGAGCAAACTTCCATTGATAAATCGGCAGTAAATTTAATCGCCTTGGTTGAACAAGCCGTTATCGATCACAGCTATTTGCTCAATAACAAGGCGGTTGAAGTTGTCGTTGACGACAATACCAATACTAGGCTTTACCTGCAGCAAGGCATGTTAAAAGTATTGTTAGATAATTTAATTAGCAATGCTTTTCAGTACACTGATACAGGTGAAGTGCGCATTAGTTATCTTGATAATTGCTTGATTATCGCCGATACTGGCTCAGGAATAGAGGCTGATATTGCTGACAAAGTTACCGAGATTGCAGTAAAAGGTAGCCAAAGTACCGGCTATGGTTTTGGTTTATCTATAGTGAAACGCTTATGTGAACATCAAGGCTGGCAACTTAAAGTAAGCAGTACCAGCACAAGTCCTAGTCACTGTAGCAGGAACGCCATAAATAAGGGGACCGAGATTTCGGTGCTATTTTCTAGTTAATCAATCCCTCTAGCATCGGTATTTACTGTCCGATTTTTTTGGCAGACAAGTACCCGCCAAGCTAAGTAGTTAAATTCAAATGCTATTAATTACTTAGCAAGTTAACCACCTGTAAAACTTAATAAGAATTATTTGCATAAAAAAGGTATGATATCGGTCAGTTTTTATATTGAGCGTATAATTATGCTGCCGTCAGCGCGCATTTTAATCATAGAAGATGACTTAGCACTTAACGAGCAAGTCACGGCGTTACTAAATAAACATCATTATCTGGTTCATCAATGCACCGATGGCGAGCAAGGCTTAGCTACAGCCTTAGCGTTAAACTTTGATCTCATTTTACTTGATGCTCGCTTACCCCGACTTGATGGCTTCTCCCTATTAACTTCATTAAGAAAACATAAAAAAACACCAGTGATTATGGTCACTGCCTGTGGCGCGGAAGAAGAAAGAATCCAAGGATTTCGCCAAGGCGCGGATGACTATTTAGCCAAACCTTTTAATATTACTGAATTACTATTTCGTATTGAAGCGATATTAAGACGCACCTTAATTGATCCTGCTGAGCCAGTTAAATCGACTAGCCAGCAAAAAATTGAAGTTGATCAATTACAGCTCAATAGACATGACATGACACTTGCTTATGCTCAACAAGCCATCAAGGTAACTGCGATTCAATTTAAATTACTTTGGGCATTAGTAACCCATCAGAATGAAGTATTAAGTAAACCTTTTTTATACCCTTTAGTGCTCGATCGAGAGTTTAGTTTGTACGATCGCAGTTTAGATATGCACTTAAGTCGTATCAGAAAAAAGCTCATCGCCGCCGGTATGTCGGCACATCGTATTGAAACCGCCCATGGTCGTGGTTACTGCTTTAAATAGCAGGAAAGCACCCTGATCTTATGCCCTAAATCTACATCAGTTTAAAAACTAGATACCCGATAAAACACTTCGGCTATGACGGCATCAATTGCTTAGGTGGAGATTAGCATGCTCTACTAAATAATAAATCAACCTGAGACCAACGTTATGAATAAACAGTTTTTTTGGAAACTTTGCTTCATTATTATTGCCGGCTCAATGGCTCTGTATTGGCTTATTGATTTATTATCTAATCACACTGAGCTACGTATGAGTCACATAGCAACGGAGCATCAACAACAAATACTTGCTTATGCAGATCAGGCCGAGAAACTTTATCTTCAAGGTGACATTATTGCACTAACCGCTTACATGAAAAAAATTCAACAGCAAGAGCAGACCTGGGCATCGGTTGTGCAATCTACGCTAACGCCTCTAGCGGGCACTCGCTTATCAAAGAGTTATATTGATGAATTTACTTTAGGGAGAGATGTCAGCTGGAAGATTCATTTATATTTTAAAGAGAACCCGGTTATGGGTGTTGTCTTTGCTGATAAAACAAGCCATTTTTTAATGCAATTACCGGCAAGAATGCGACCAGGAAGTTATTGGGGCATAACCTCTTTAGTGTTAAAAATTGCCTTGCCTGTGGTGCTACTGAGCTTATTAACCGCCTTGCTTTACCGACATATGATGCAACCATTACGTCGATTAGAGCAAGCCAGTCGAAAGTTAAGCCAAGGAGATTTTACCGCCCGAGTTTGTACTCATTTAGGTAATCGCAATGATGAATTTACGCATGTCGCGCAGACCTTTGATGCCATGGCCCAGCGCATAGGTAAAATGGTAACTCGCCAGCGAGAATTTATCGCCGATTTTTCCCATGAGTTACGCACGCCAATAACACGCATTGAAATGGCACTCGCGTGTGCGCAATCAGAGCTTAATAGCCAAGAAATGCTGGCACGTATAGCCATAGAAGTTAAAGGTATGCGTAAACTTGCCGAAGACTCACTAACCCTTGCATGGTTAGACAATGAGGAGCCAAAAGCCAGTGATGAAAACTTTGATTTGGTCGACTTGCTCGACAGTATTCTTGACGATGGTAATTTTGAGTTTCCAGATAAAGTAATCAGCAGAGAGCTACCTGAATCATTACTATTTTATGGTAATAGCCGCTTACTTGGCCAAGCTTTCGAAAACATCATTAGAAATGCCCTGCGCTATGCCAAACACGAAGTGCTATTGGCACTTGTTATTGAAGAAGATGGAATAGTGTTAACTATTGCCGATGACGGTGTTGGCGTAGAACACCAGCATTTGGCTGATATCTTCAAAGCCTTTTATCGCATCCCTACCATACAAGTGCAAACTATTAATCCTGGTTTTGGCTTAGGCTTGGCTTTAGCACAACGACAAATTATTGCTTGCCATGGTCAAGTGTTTGCCACAAATCGAGTAAAAAGTGGCTTGAAAATAACCATATTACTGCCAATATCGGGCGAAAAGTGTAACCGACAAATGTAACAATTGTAAAAGTACTTTAGTTTTGCTGATAAATGTAGAGAATACTCACGAATGGTAATCGTTATCATTTGCTTTGTTATTAAAGTAGCTTTAAATATTTTATAGCTCCGGATATCAGGGTTAAGCAAATGATTTCAGCTATATACCCATTACCATTCAAAGTGCTCGATTTCAGTGGGAATTTAAATGACTTTAGGCAAGGAGAAGAACGTAAACATAGTTATTCTATATTTTTGTTCTTTA
>JALJPA010000230.1 GCA_022969215.1 Colwellia sp.
AAAAGCAATTGATTAGTCGAGTACTTAAAGAGGAAGAGGGTAATTGGGCGGCAGCGGCACGACGACTATCAACAGATCGAGCTAATTTAAATCGTATTGCCAAACGCTTAGATATTAAAGTGGTCAAGTCGGTCGTTTAAGGACGAGATTAGCTGATATTAAGCGACTAGAGTTTTAACTAGTCGCTTTTGCTAATTTATTAAGCAGTTATTTCGCTAAAATCGTTAATACTGCACTGTTCATTGCTTGTGTTGCCGTAGCAATAACCTTTTCAGCATCAGGGGCCCAAAACGGGCTATGCAAAGAGGGTAAAGCTGTGCCAGTTTCTTGCGCCGCCTGCCACTTATCATGCGGCACACCACCAACCCAAAAAATCATACTTTTAATGCTAGTATCAGCGCGATAATAGCGGCCAAAATCTTCACCAGCCATTACTGGCGGCACTTCAATAACGCGATCTTTACCAAGCTCAGTGGTAAATAGCGCGGCCATTTTTTTGGTAAATTCAGGCTCGTTAAAAACGGCTGGAGTGTATTCATCTTTCACTGTCACAACAGGCAGTAAATTTTCCGGCAAACCCATAGCAATGCCTTCGCCTTTCGCTATTCTGGCGATACCAGCAAGTAAAGTTTGACGGGTTTTATCTGAGTAGCTGCGCACGGTTAGTAAAAGTAGCGCGTTATCAGAAATAATGTTGTGTTTAGTACCTGATTGAAAACTACCAACGGTAACTACAGCAGGGTCTTGGGGATCTAATTCACGGCTAACTAAGGTTTGCAATGCACCAACAATACGTGCGCCTAGTACTATAGGATCTTTTGTTGCGTGTGGGTAAGCGCCATGGCCACCAACACCTTTTACCTCAATATTTACACTATCAACATTGGCAAAAGTAAAGCCCTGCGTATAACCAATAACACCGGCTTTTAAGCTGGCTGAATTATGAAAGGCTAGGGCATAGTCAGGCTTGGGGAAACGTTTATATAAACCATCGGCTATCATGTCTTTTGCGCCCCGACCACGCTCTTCTGCAGGCTGTAAAATCATCACTAAAGTGCCAGACCAATTTGCTTTGTTTTCACTGAGCAGCTTTGCTGTACCAACCCAGCTACTCATATGAGTATCGTGTGCACAAGCATGCATGACATGGGCTTGCTGACCTTCCTCAGTCGTAGTTGTTACCTTGGAAGCAAAGGTCAAACCGGTTTGTTCTTTTACCGGTAGCGCGTCCATATCAGCACGAATTAAGACCGTTGGCCCTTGACCATTTTTTAATACTGCAACCACACCGGTACCACCAACCTTCTCCGTAACTTCAAAACCTAAATCGCGGGCCGTTTTGGCTAATTTCTTCGCGGTATTAAATTCGACACTAGAAAGCTCAGGACTTTGGTGTAAATCTTTATATAAGGTCATAAGTTCAGGCATGGCAGCTTGAACTGACTTGGCATTGTTATTAGCAGCATAAGTTAAAGAGCTGCAGGCAAGGCATAATACAGATGTTATAAAGACTATATTTTTCATGGGATTACTCAGAGGTGGAGGGGGTTTTATCTTAGCTGAATCGGGTGAGGGGTTCAATACCGTACAAAGAACATGTCAGCTATTAAAGCATGGGTATATATTGAGTATAAAAGTGCAGACATAAAAAAAGACCTTAACAAATAAATGTTAAGGTCTTTTTGGCAACTATTTAAAGTTTAATTAAGTAAAAATACTAAATTAAGCTTTTCTAATTACGTCAACTAATTTCCAGTTTTTAGACTTAGAAATTGGTGCAACTTCAGTAATAGTTACGATATCGCCTTCGTTACATACGTTAGTTTCATCATGTGCTTTCAACTTAGTTGAACGCGTGATGTATTTACCGTACATAGGATGCTTTACGCGACGTTCGATCATTACAACGATAGACTTATCCATCTTGTTACTGATAACAACGCCTTGTACTGTGCGGATTTTAACTTCGCTCATTACTTACCTGCCTTTTCAGTGATGATAGTCTTAACACGTGCAATATTGCGACGTACGATTCTTAGCAAATGAGTTTGTGCTAATTGACCAGTGCTTGCTTGCATGCGGTAGTTAAACTGCTCGCGAAGAAGTTCTAGTAATTCAGCGTTAAGCTCTTCAATGCTTTTTGCTTTAAGTTCACTAACTTTCATTACAATGCCGTCCTAGTTACGAAGGAAGTTTTGAATGGTAGTTTAGAAGCGGCTAAAGCAAAAGCTTCACGCGCGATCTCTTCAGAAACACCTTCCATTTCATAAAGAACACGACCTGGAAGAATTTGGCAAACCCAATATTCTACAGAACCCTTACCTTTACCCATACGAACCTCAAGAGGTTTTTTAGTAATTGGCTTATCAGGGAATACGCGTATCCAGATTTTACCTTGACGTTTCACATGACGAGTCATGGCACGACGAGCGGCTTCAATTTGGCGAGCAGTCATACGACCACGCTCCAATGATTTTAAACCGAAAGTACCGAAGCTAACTGAACTACCTACGTGTGCAAGACCGCGGTTGCGCATTTTAAATTGCTTACGGAATTTAGTACGTTTTGGTTGTAACATTACTTATTCCCCTACTTGGCTTTGCGGCTGTTCTTTCTTTTAGGCTTAGCAGCTGGTTGCTCTGCTACCAATGGCATTTTGCCAATAATTTCGCCTTTAAAGATCCAAACTTTGATACCAATAACACCGTAAGTAGTGTTACCACGCGCAATTGCGTAGTCAATATCAGCACGTAATGTATGTAAAGGTACACGACCTTCACGATACCATTCAGCACGTGCGATATCAGCGCCGCCTAAACGACCACTAACTTGTACTTTGATGCCTTTAGCGCCTAAACGCATTGCGTTTTGAACGGCACGCTTCATAGCGCGACGGAACATAACACGACGTTCTAATTGACTAGCAATGCTGTCGGCAACAAGCTGCGCATCCATTTCTGGCTTACGTACTTCAGCGATGTTGATTTGAGCAGGAACACCAGCAATTTTAGTAATCGCTAAACGTAATTTCTCAACATCTTCGCCTTTCTTACCGATAACAACACCTGGACGAGCCGTGTGAATTGTTACGCGGATAGATTTAGCTGGACGTTCGATTATCACTTTTGAAAGTGATGCACGTTTAAGCTTTTCTTTTAAAAATTCGCGAACCTTGTGGTCGCCGGCTAAGTTGCTAGCAAAATCTTTTGTGCTTGCAAACCAAGTAGACGCGAAAGGTTTCGTGATACCTAAGCGAATACCGTTAGGATGAACTTTTTGACCCATACTAATATACTCCTAAGAATCAGACACGATCACAGTGATGTGACTAGTGCGCTTGATGATGCGATCGGCTCGGCCTTTCGCACGTGGCATAATACGTTTCATTGTTGGACCATCGTCAATTAAAATAGTTTTAACGAATAATTCATCAATATCTGCACCTTCGTTATGCTCGGCATTTGCGATAGCTGAGTTAAGTACTTTTTTAACTAACTCAGCAGCTTTCTTGTTGCTGTAAGTTAGAATTTCAAGTGCTTTCTCAACATTTACGCCACGGATTTGATCCGCAACTAAACGCGCTTTCTGAGCAGAACCGCGGGCAAATTTATGTATAGCTATTGCTTGCATTCAATTTCCCCTATTTCTTCGCTTTCTTATCAGCGACATGACCGCGATAAGTACGAGTTGGTGCAAATTCGCCTAATTTGTGACCGATCATTTCTTCGGTTACAAATACAGGAACGTGTTGACGGCCATTATGGACAGCGATGGTCAATCCGATCATTGTAGGAATGATCATTGAACGACGGGACCAAGTCTTAATTGGCTTTTTATTCCCGCTTTCCACCGCTTTCTCTACCTTCGTCAACAAGTGTAGGTCAATAAATGGACCTTTCTTGAGGGAACGTGGCATGGTGAATCCTTATATAATTCAAATTCTTCATGTTGAACTTAGCATTAACAAAAGTTAACTAAGTCCAAGCAATCAGAATATTAGTTTAATGTACTAAATTACTTAGTACGACGACGTACGATAAATTTATCAGTACGTTTGTTCGAACGAGTCTTGTAACCCTTAGTTGGTACACCCCAAGGTGATACCGGGTGACGACCGCCAGATGTTTTACCTTCACCACCACCATGTGGGTGATCAACTGGGTTCATGGCAACACCACGAACAGTTGGGCGAACACCGCGCCAGCGTGAAGCACCAGCTTTACCAAGTTGGCGAAGCATGTGTTCAGCGTTGCCGATTTCACCTAAAGTAGCACGACAATCTGCTTCAACTTTACGCATTTCGCCTGAGCGAAGACGTAAAGTAACGTAAGCACCATCTTTCGCAACTAATTGTGCGTAAGTACCAGCAGCACGTGCGATTTGAGCACCTTTACCTGGTTTAAGTTCGATTGCGTGAATAACGCTACCTAATGGTAGGTTACGTAACGGCATAGTGTTACCAGCTTTGATAGGAGCATCAACACCTGACTGGATAGTATCTCCAGCGCTTAAGCCTTTAGGGGCTAAGATGTAACGACGTTCACCATCTGCATATAAAACTAATGCGATGTTAGCGCTTCGGTTTGGATCGTATTCTAAACGTTCTATTTTGGCTGGAATGCCATCTTTATTACGTTTAAAATCAACGATACGATAATGTTGCTTATGACCACCACCAATGTGACGAACCGTAATGCGACCATTATTGTTACGACCACCAGACTTAGACTTAGTGTCTAATAATGGTGCATAAGGCTTACCTGTATGAAGCTCTTTGTTTACCACTTTAACTAGGTGACGACGACCCGGAGAAGTAGGTTTACATTTTACTATAGCCATTTTAACTGCTCCTTATGATTCCGCGCCAACGAAGTCGATGTCACTACCTTCTGCAAGAGTAACGTAGGCTTTTTTCCAGTCGTTACGACGACCAAAACGAGCACCGGTACGTTTTACTTTACCCTTAACATTAAGTGTATTAACACCTTCAACTGTAACTTCAAAAAGTTTCTCAACTGCGGCTTTAATTTCAGCTTTAGTTGCATCTGTAGCTACTTTGAAAACAACAGTGTTGTTTGCTTCAGCGGCTGTAGTTGCTTTTTCAGAAATATTCGGTGCTAAAAGCACTTTCAACAAACGTTCTTCGTTTATCATGCTAAAATCCCCTCAATTTCTTTAATTGCATCTGCAGTGATTAAAACTTTTTCGAAACCAACCAAGCTTACTGGGTCGATTGCTGCAACGTCACGAACGTCAACTTTGTACAAGTTGCGTGCTGATAAGAACAAGTTCTCGTCAACTTCTTTCGTTACAATCAATACGTCTTTAAGCTCTAAACCTTTTAACTTAGCAACAAGTTCTTTAGTTTTAGGCGTTTCTACCGAAAAATCGTTAACTACTACTAAACGGTCTTGACGAACTAGTTCAGATAGGATGCTAGCGATAGCACCACGATACATTTTACGGTTAACTTTTTGGCTGTGATCTTGAGGTTTAGCAGCGAATGTTACGCCACCAGAACGCCAGATTGGACCACGAGTAGTACCGGCACGTGCACGGCCAGTACCTTTTTGACGCCATGGTTTTGCACCACCGCCGCTCACTTCTGAACGAGTTTTCTGAGCACGAGTACCTTGACGAGCGCCAGCTGCATATGCAACTACTACTTGATGTACTAACGCTTCGTTAAACTCACGTCCAAAAGTTGCTTCAGATACTTCAAGAGCACCTGTTGCGTCTTTTAATGATAATTCCATTAGAAAATCTCCTGGACTAAGCTTTAACAGCTGGTTTGATGATTACGTTGCCATTGATAGCACCCGGAACTGCGCCTTTAACAAGCAACAAGTTACGTTCTGCGTCAACGCGAACCAATTCAAGGTTTTGTGTAGTAACGCGCACAGCACCCATGTGACCAGACATCTTTTTGCCTTTGAAAACGCGACCTGGTGTTTGACATTGACCTAACGAACCGTTTGATCTATGTGATAACGAAACACCATGCGTTGCATGTTGCATAGTAAAGTTCCAGCGTTTAATACCGCCTTGGAAGCCTTTACCTTTCGATGTACCAGTAACGTCTACTAATTTGATGTCATTGAAAACTGAAACAGTTAGTTCACTGCCGGCTTCAATATCACTACCTTCATTTTCGTTCAAGCGGAATTCCCACAAGCCGCGGCCTGCTTCGATACCTGCTTTAGCGAAATGACCCGCAGCTGGTTTTGTTACACGGCTTGCTCTACGCTTGCCAGTAGTAACTTGTATTGCTGCATAACCATCGTTGTCTACAGTTTTAACCTGAGCAACACGGTTTGCTTCAACTTCAAGAACGGTTACAGGTACTGATACGCCATCTTCTGTGAAGACACGAGTCATACCTACTTTACGTCCAACTAGACCTATAGTCATTGTTAAAACTCCTCTTAGCCCAAGCTGATTTGAACATCAACACCAGCTGCAAGATCTAAACGCATTAATGCGTCTACAGTCTTTTCAGTTGGCTCAACGATATCAATCAGACGCTTGTGAGTACGAATTTCGTACTGATCACGTGCATCTTTGTTAACGTGTGGAGAAGTCAAGATAGTGAAACGTTCTTTGCGAGTAGGAAGTGGAATAGGACCACGAACCTGTGCGCCAGTACGTTTTGCAGTATCAACGATTTCTGCTGTAGATTGATCAATCAAACGATGATCGAACGCTTTCAAACGAATGCGAATTCTTTGATTTGACATGAAGACAAATCCCCTTTTTTAAAGAACAAAAAAACACGACCCTCTACTTCCTTATGTGCCGGAAGGGGGTGTGTTAACTATAAACATTCAACTCAAAATTAGAGCTGCTGTGAAATAAACAAAAATTAGCTTCTTATCTATTTAGCGCTACAAGCCATTACTATTAGTAAGATGCTTTAGCGGAGCACACTCAATTTGGCTGAATGCGAGCGCGTATTATACAAGAAAGCGCTTTGTGTGCAAGCTTTCTTGTTGATAATTGTTAATTATGGCGTTTTCAATGGTATTGGGAACTTAATAAGTCGCGTGATGTAATAAGCGCAATGGCAGAATAGCCTTATTATTTAAAGGCACCATAGAGCACATCACCTTTTTCCTCATAAAAGTGATGTGTTC
>JALJPA010000231.1 GCA_022969215.1 Colwellia sp.
ATGAAATCAAAGCTTCTTTAGAAGTTTTAGCGGAAGCAGAAGGTTATATACGCTCATTATTAGGTAAACGTTTACGCGCGCGTATTATGCCGCATTTACGTTTTGTTTATGATAGTTCAATGAGCGAAGGTGTTCGCATGAGCGCCTTGGTCGACAAAGCGGTTGCCAGTGATAAAAAACCTGATGACTCATCAGTAGATGATGAAAAAAATAATGATAGTGAGCAAGGCGAGTAAGACATGGCTAAACGGAGAAAAGGCCGTGCGATTAATGGCGTATTGCTATTAGATAAGCCACATGGATTGTCATCAAACCATGCCTTACAAACAGTTAAACGTATTTATTTCGCACAAAAAGCGGGTCATACGGGTGCATTAGACCCTTTGGCAACAGGTATGTTACCAATTTGTTTAGGCGAGGGCACTAAGTTCTCACAATATTTGCTTGATACCGATAAAACTTATCAAGTAACAGCAAAGCTAGGTATCCGTACTACGACCAGTGATGCTGGTGGTGAAGTGGTTAGTGAAAAATCGGTTGACGTTTCAAGCGAACAGTTAGCTGTAGCTTTAGATAGCTTTCGCGGTACCACCAAACAAGTGCCGTCTATGTATTCTGCGCTAAAACACAAAGGTCAGCCTTTGTATAAGTATGCTCGAGAAGGTATAGAAATTCCTCGTGAAGCACGTGATATTACCGTTTTCAATCTTGAATTATTACGCTTTGAAGATGATGAAGTTGAATTAAGTATTCATGTATCGAAAGGGACTTATATTCGCACTATTGTCGATGATTTAGGTGAATTATTAGGTTGTGGTGCTCATGTGTCAGCGCTGAGACGCTCCGCTGTAGGTAATTACCCCATTGAAAAAATGGTAACACTGCCGGAACTTGAAGCCTTACTTGAACAAGCTATTGAGCAAGAAATAACGCCGTCGGAATTACTTGACCCATTATTATTGCCAATGAATAGCGCAGTAGATGGCATGCACTGTGTTTATGTTGATGATATGTCAGCAAATTTCTTACGTCACGGTAATCCTGTACAAGCTTATAACGCGCCAAGTGAAGGCAGCGTACAGGTTTATATCGGTGAAGATGAAAACGATACTAATGCTGAGTTTATCGGTGTTGGTTTTATTGATGATGATGGTTTACTCGCCCCTAAACGTATTGTTGTTATATAAAAGCACTATTGTTTGATAGTAGCTTTACTCGATAGCTTTTATAGGCCAACTAATTAATCAAGGTTAATTGGCCTATCGGTAGCAGTAATCGCTTGCTTTTTAGTTATTGGCTGCTAAAATACGCGCTCTTTCGTCATCAATGCTGAATTAGTGTTTGGCTTGATGCGTATTTCTAACATTCTTAACTCAATAAAATGAGGGCGGGATTTAACACACTAAGGATTAATTATGTCTTTAAATGCTACAGAAAAAGCTGCAATCGTTGCAGAATATGCTCAATCAGAAGGTGATACTGGTTCTCCAGAAGTTCAAGTTGCTTTGTTAACTGCACAAATCAACCACTTACAAGGTCACTTTAAAGCACACATCCATGATCATCATTCACGTCGTGGTTTATTACGCATGGTTGCACAACGTCGTAAATTACTTGATTACCTTAAAGGTAAGAACGTTGAACGTTATACAGCAGCAATCGCTAAATTAGGTTTACGTCGTTAATAGCTATTTGCTAACGAACGTAACTTATTCGATTTAAAAAAGGAGCCTATAGGCTCCTTTTTTGTTTTCTATCGTCGACACTTTTATAAAATGTAATTTTAATGTCAGTTAATCGGTGCTTTACGAGACTAATTACGCTTTGACGCTAGCATTCACCTCCTTACTTAGTATAATGTCGGTGAAAATTTACCTGTGTTGTTCTTTATAGAAATTTAAAACTGCATAGTTATTTTTAAAAACACCAACCAATCCAAACTGTATAATTTTTTGTTCAACATGGTAGCCATACTTTTGGCATAAATATCCAGTGAATAAATAATTGTACAGATTGGTAAATATTATTAATAAAGACAAAATTTAAGGAAACTAATTAGATGTTAAATCCAATTACTAAAAAATTCCAATACGGTAAACATACCGTAACTCTTGAAACTGGCGCTATTGCTCGTCAAGCTTCTGGTGCTGTAATGGCAAGCATGGATGATACTTGTGTATTAGTGACTGTTGTTGCTAAAAAAGAAGCAAAAGCAGGTCAAGACTTCTTCCCACTAACAATAAACTACCAAGAGCGTGCTTACGCTGCAGGTAAAATTCCAGGTAGTTTCTTCAAACGTGAAGGTCGTCCTTCAGAAGAAGAAACATTGATTGCTCGTTTAATTGACCGTCCACTTCGCCCATTATTCCCAGAAGGGTTTATTAACGAAGTTCAAGTTATCATCACTGTTATTTCAGTTAACCCTGAAATTGCCCCTGACATCATTTCATTAATTGGTGCTTCTGCAGCGTTAGCTATTTCAGGCGCACCATTTAATGGTCCAGTTGGCGCAGCACGTGTTGGTTATGTAGATGGTCAATACATACTTAACCCACTGCAAGCTGAATTACCAGAAAGTAAATTAGACTTAGTGGTATCAGGTACTGATACCGCAGTCTTAATGGTTGAGTCTGAAGCAGATGTACTATCTGAAGAAGTAATGCTTGGCGCAGTAATGTACGGCCATGAGCAAATGCAAGTAGCTGTTTCAGCAATTAAAGAATTTAAAGCTGAAGTAAACACTCCTGTATGGGAATGGACTGCACCGGTTAAAAATGCTGAGTTACTAGCAAAAATTGCTGAGTTAAGTGAAGCGAAAGTTAACGAAGCTTACCAAATTACTGAAAAAGCTGTTCGTTATGAAAAAATTAAAGAAATTCGTAACTCTGTAGTTGAAACGTTATTAGCACAAGATGCTGATTTAGACGTGCAAGAAACTAAGGATTTATTCCACGACTTAGAGAAAACTGTTGTACGTGGCCGTATCACCGATGGTCACCCGCGTATTGATGGTCGAGATCCTGAGTCAATTCGTGCTCTAGACGTAATGACAGGTGTTTTACCAAGAACTCACGGCTCTGCTGTATTCACTCGTGGTGAAACTCAAGCATTAGTCACAGCTACGCTTGGTACTCAACGTGATGCACAACGTCTTGATACCTTAATGGGTGATAAAACAGACCCATTCATGCTTCATTACAACTTCCCTCCATACTGTGTAGGTGAAACTGGATTTGTAGGCAGCCCTAAGCGTCGTGAAATTGGCCATGGCCGTTTAGCAAAACGTGGTATGTTAGCGGTTATGCCATCACTTGAAGAATTCCCGTACGCTGTACGTGTTGTTTCTGAAATCACTGAATCAAATGGTTCATCTTCAATGGCTTCAGTATGTGGTGCTTCATTAGCATTGATGGATGCTGGTGTACCAATTAAGGCTTCTGTAGCTGGTATTGCTATGGGTCTTGTTAAAGAAGGCGAAAAATTCGTTGTTCTTTCTGACATTTTAGGTGATGAAGATCACTTAGGTGACATGGACTTTAAAGTTGCTGGTACTACGGGTGGTATTACTGCACTTCAAATGGATATTAAAATTGAAGGCATTACCCAAGAAATCATGCAAATTGCTTTAAACCAAGCAAAAGCTGCACGTACTCACATCTTATCTGTTATGGATGAAGCTATCGGTGGTCACAGAGATGATATCTCTGAATTTGCTCCGCGCATTCATACTATGAAAGTTAGCCAAGATAAAATTCGTGACATCATCGGTAAAGGCGGCGCAACTATTCGTCAACTTACTGAAGAAACGGGTACAACGATTGAAATCGAAGATGACGGTACTGTTAAAATTGCCGCAACTTCAAATGAGCAAGCACAAGATGCAATTAATCGTATTAAAGCATTAACGGCTGAAATTGAAGTTGGTACACTTTACACAGGTAAAGTTGTACGTATCGTTGATTTCGGTGCCTTTGTTAATGTATTACCAGGTAAAGATGGTTTAGTACACATTTCTCAAATCTCTGAAGAGCGCGTTAATAACGTTAGCGATGTATTAACAGAAGGTCAAGAAGTGAAAGTTAAAGTATTAGAAGTTGATCGCCAAGGTCGTGTACGTTTAAGTATCAAAGAAGCAATCGAAAAGCCAGCTGCAACAGAAACACCTGCTGCTGAGTAATAGTTGCTGATTAACTACTTAGTTAATACAAAAACTTTTACATTTCATTAAGTAAAAAGGAGCCATAAGGCTCCTTTTTTGTTTATAATGAATTAATTCCTATGGTTAGCTATATTATATAAAAGGCATTTTTTGTGCATTCATTTCTCAAGATAACTCTTCTCACGTTGTTGTTAACCAGTACGCTGCTGACGCAAGGTTGTGCCTCAAGGCAAGCGCAGGAAGATAATGCTAATTTTGCAATAATGAATAACCTAGTGATTGCTGAGCCACTGGCGATTAACTTTAAAAGTGAAATTGCCATTGCGCGTTTATCTGAAGTGATAAATAGGGCGCAAATATCGGATGAACAAAGAGCACAACTTTTTTATGACCGTGGAGTCTTATATGACAGTGTCGGTTTACGCTCACTGGCAAGGTTTGATTTCTCCCATGCATTGCAATTAAAACCTAACCTCATTGATGCTTATAACTTTTTAGGCATTCATTACACCCAATTACAAGAATTCTCTCAGGCATATGAAAAATTTGATTCTGCCTTAGAGTTAGCTCCTGAACATGAATATGCCTATTTAAATCGAGGTATAGCGCTTTATTATGGTTCACGACCTGAGCTAGCAAGCCTCGACTTTAAAGCCTTTCATCAACAGCAACAGGATGATCCATACCGTTTATTGTGGTTGTATTTGACCGAATATGAAATTGATCCTCTGGCAGCAAAATACTCATTAAAACAGCGCGCAGAAAAGGTTGATGATGCTACGTGGGCGAAACAGGTAATACAGCTTTATCTAGGGGAAATATCGCAAGGGGAGTTCGTTAACGGTTTAACTAAAAATGTTCGTTCGAATAAAGAATTGACCGAGCGGCTATGTGAAGCCTACTTTTATTTAGGTAAATATAACCAAACTTTAGGCTATCGTGGTAGTGCCGCTAACTTTTTTAAGCTGGCATTAAGTACCAATGTTTATGAATTTGTTGAGCACAGATACGCTAAGCTTGAATTAGATTTAATGCGCACAACAACGGCCACTAAGACTCAACCCTAATAATACTTAACTGCTATTGCCACTCAATGCGTTTTAATAAATTCTGCCTTTTTATATTAATGATGAGCTTGATGATATTTCTATCATCAAGCTCATTTTTTTTACCGGACTACCTAACTAAACAATTGGGTAAAAATAACTACCGCAGTGGCCAACTTACCTACGGATTAAAACATCACCATATTGCCGCGCTAACAATAAAAGAAAAAACAGCTGATTTTAACAGCTTGAATTGGTTAGCACTAAACCAGAAGTTAGGTAAAAGCCAAGCAAGTACAGCATTAAAGCTTGGTCATTGGTATCAGAATAAATCCCAGCAAGAATCAAATACAGCATTGATAAACACTGCTATTATGTGGTTTGAACAAGCTATTCGTTTAGATTCGCAACAAGCCGCTATCGCGCTAGCTCAACTGTACTTTAAACAAGAGAAGCTTTTAAATGCACAAACGGCTTTAAGGCAATTGCCAGCAACGCTTAAAAATAATAACTTAGCTGAAAATCGGCTAGTATTACGCATCAAAATTGCGGTTTCTGAAGGAAATGTGACACTAGTTAAGCAATTATTAACTTCAAATAAATTTAAGCGCTATGGTGATAAAAAAGTACATCGTCTATTAGCGGACTTAAATAAATATTCGGTAATAACAAATACCGAAGTTTTGAAAAGTAATGGTGGCGGTCCAATCAGTGTACCATTTGAAGCATCATTAACTTGTATCACAAGTTTACAACTTTATGCGACTAATTTGGCTCATTTAAAGCACCTTGACCAGCTGATCAAAACCTTTAAAGAGCAGCAAGTACTTGCACCTTTTATATGTTTACCGACGCCACTCTACATTAGCAAGAACCGTATTGATTGTATGGCTCAAGCAGAGCAAGCTATATCATGTGATGAGACACGTTGGCAAAGTGTAGCAAACCAGGTAAGTAGCCGTCACATAGGCTTAATGCTAAAAGAAGGCGGCGCAAACGTACATTTGGGTATTCTATATTTTGATGTCGAGGATAGTGCCGATGTTTTTAGCCATGAATTAAGTCATTTACTCGGCTTTGTTGATGAATACCCATTAAGTAAAGATCATGGCACATGCCAAGGTATTCAACAAAAAGCATTTGCCCATAATATTGCGGTATTAAACAAGTATTATCAAGGTGAGCGAGACCATGTAAGAGCTAGCGTCTTAGCTAGTTTAGCTTGGGCCAGTGAAATAAAAGTGAGTACACCTATTTTACAAGCCGTTGATAACAGCACTAGCAGTAAAAAAATATGGCGTTTAGGTACTCCGATAGCTTTTAAAGAGCGAGTAGGTGTCTACCTAGCTGAAAGTTGTCAACTGTCTAGCGTAGTAGCCAATGCAACAGCAAGTCAGCTGTCGCCTAATTATTCAGCATTTAAGCCGTTAAACCGGCGGACTCAACTTAGGTATTTCGCCAATGAGTTTCCTGAGGAATACCTTACTTTATTAAAAGCCAAACCGTCGAACTATTTGATGCCGAGTTTTCATTACAACATCGCCTTTGCTTTATACCAACAAGGTAACAATTCAAGAGCTAGATACTGGTTAAGGCAAGCGGCAGAATGGGAAAGTGAGCCGCTTAGAAAGTTGACTATATTATCTGGGGACTTTTAAGACTGTGACTTGCTAGTGTTTGGCTATCTTAAAGGTCAAGGAAGTTTTTTTATTTTTGTCTTAGACAATACTGTCTTAGAAATAACGCTAATGACTTGCTCATTACCTCGTATTTCATGCTTTAAAACAGTCCGTCTGCTGCGACTGACATCTAAATAGATTAAAGAATTTTGTTCTATTGATTTTTTCGCTTTAGCGATCGGCCAATGGCTAAAACTACCTAAGTATTGCACCTCCTGTTCGGCTTTTTTACACCTAAGC
>JALJPA010000232.1 GCA_022969215.1 Colwellia sp.
TTTTACCTAAATAATGTAAATTTTGCACTAATTAACGCCTCGAATTTTACTATTTCGAATAAGGTTCATTTACTCACTATCCCTTAAGATATTTTAATAAGTTCATCACGATAAGCTGGCGCTTCATAATGAAAAGGTACTGGGCCATCAGCTTCACCTTGCACAAACTGCTGTACTAAAGGCGAGGTATCTTGGCGTATTTGCTCTGGGGTACCATGACCAATGATTTTCTTTTCCGCTACAATATAAATATAATCAGCGATACTCATAACTTCGGGAACATCATGTGAAACGACCACTGAAGTTAATCCTAACGCGTCACTTAATGAACGTATTAATCGCACTATAACCCCCATTGAAATAGGGTCTTGGCCAGCAAAGGGCTCATCATACAAAATCAGCTCGGGATCCAAAGCGATTGCGCGTGCTAATGCTACTCGACGAGCCATACCGCCAGAAAGTTCACTAGGCTGTAAATGCCTTGCACCACGTAAGCCAACGGCTTCTAGCTTCATTAATACTATTTTTTCAATGATGGCTTCAGATAATTTGGTGTGTTCTCGAATAGGGAAGGCTATATTGTCAAAAACATTCATATCGGTAAATAAGGCACCACTTTGAAAAAGCATGCTCATATGTTTACGTGCTTCATATAACTCGGTACGTGATAGCAAAGGAATGTCTTTTCCAGCAAAGAGTATTTTACCACTTTCTGGTTTTATTTGACCGCCAATTAAACGCAGCAAGGTTGTTTTTCCTATACCACTGGGTCCCATGATTGCGGTCACTTTTCCTTTAGGAATAGACAAGCTGAGATCGTCAAAGATAACTCGCTCACCCCGTTTAAAGGTTAGGTTTTCAATTTCAACCAAATTTTCTTCAGATGCAGAGTTTTTCATTGTTCAACGTCACTGTTAATTTATTGCCGCAGACCATTAGACTAAGTCCACAATATAATTTCTTTAGTAGCCCGTGATTTTACCTGAGCCATAACAATTCTTCATTAGAAATAAACCAATAACGAGGCAATAAGTGTAAAAACTCTAAGCTAAATTGTAAGAAAGTGATCGTTTTCGCTTAAAACTAAGACAAATTAATACTATTTGCCTGTTGTTGACATTATTTACTTCTTTTTTGCTCAACAACCAGCGACAATTTACTCATAATACCAATTCGATTCAGTTTGCTCCCAACTCAGAGCTATATTAGCGAGCTTAAAACAAGAAAAATTGATTAAACATAGTCATTCTATATTTCATTAATTTTGTGCAGTTATCAGTTTGCTAATAAGCTCCCAAAGGGCGAGTACCTAAAATATAGGTAAAGGTTCATATGCTGCGTTATTGATTTTGACAAGGGAATAACCATTCTCTGCAATCAATGTCTTGCCTCTAAACCTTTTTAATTCTCGCTGAGCGGGAAAAAACTGAGTCGACTTGGTATCACCTTGGAGTCATTAATGCTAGAACAAATTTTTATCTTACTCATTGCCCTTATTGCTTTAGTTTGGAGCGCCGACAAGTTCGTTTTTGGTGCTTCATCGTTAGCGAGAAATTTAGGTATTTCGCCAATGATTATTGGTTTAACCATTGTCGCTATGGGCTCTTCAGCACCCGAAATGATGGTAGCAGCAACGGCTTCATTGCAAGGTAACCCAGATACCGCCATTGGTAACGCCATTGGCTCAAATATTACCAATATTGCTTTAGTGCTTGGCATTACCGCATTATTACAACCTTTAACCGTATCATCACAAACAATAAAACGTGAAATCCCACTGATTTTAGCCATCACCGCATTAGGCTATTGGGTACTCATTGATAATCACTTTAGTTTTTACGAAGGCATTATATTAATGTCCGGCTTTGCTATTTACATCATTGCCCTCCTCGTTATCACATTAAAGAAAACCCAAGGAAAACCTAGTGATGACCCATTAATTATTGAAGCTGAACATGATGTTGCTCCAGCCGTAAGTATGAAGTTATCTTTACTTTGGTTAGGCGTTGGTATCATTTTATTACCATTAAGTGCGAGCTTTTTGGTAGATTCTTCGGTATTTATCGCTAAAACATTTGGTATTAGTGATCTAGTTATTGGCCTAACCATTATTGCTATAGGTACTAGCTTACCTGAGCTAGCCGCGTGCATTATGAGCATTATCAAAAAAGAAGACGATTTAGCCTTAGGTAATATAATTGGCTCAAATATATTTAATATTTTAGCGGTATTACCTTTAGCGGCCCTAATTTCTCCCGGTGATATTGATCCCTCAGCCGCCAGTAGAGATGCACCCTATATGTTAGGTGTTACTTTATTGCTATTTATTTTATGTTTTAGTCGCCGATTGGGCGCATTTAGAATTACTCGTGCAAAAGGCGTATTATTACTGTTAAGCTTTATTGCTTATCAAGTATTACTTTTTAGTCAATTATCAAAATAAGAGCTGATATAACTTAATCATTATGAAAAATTTCAAACAGTTAGCAAAAAATGTAATTGAGATTGAGCAGCAAGCCATTGCTGAGTTAGTGCAATATATTGATGATAACTTTGAGCTGGCCTGCCAACTTATGTTCCATTGTAAAGGTCGAGTGATCGTTATTGGTATGGGCAAGTCTGGTCATATTGGCGGTAAAATAGCCGCTACCCTTGCGAGTACCGGCACACCATCATTTTTTGTCCACCCGGGCGAAGCCAGTCATGGCGATTTAGGCATGATCACCAGTAATGATGTGGTGCTAACTATATCTTATTCAGGTGAAACCAGTGAAGTGCTAGGCATCATCCCTGTTATTAAACGCATTGGCGCTAAATTGATTTCAATGACGGGTAATAATAACTCTACCCTTGCTAAATTAGCCGATACCCATATTTGCATTAAAGTCTCTGCTGAAGCTTGCCCACTTGGTTTAGCGCCTACATCAAGTACTACTGCTACTTTAGTGATGGGTGATGCCTTGGCTGTTGCCTTATTAAATGCCCGCGACTTTACCGCTGATGATTTTGCCTTATCTCACCCCGGTGGTAGTTTAGGTAAGCGCCTTTTACTTCGCCTAAACGATATAATGCATCAAGGCGAACGAGTGCCTGTGGTTTCTGAACATGCACTTATCAAAGATGCCTTGGTAGAAATGTCATTGAAGGGCTTAGGCATGACCGCGATAGTTAACAATGAACAGCAATTAGTCGGCTTATTTACTGATGGCGATCTTCGCAGAGTACTGGATAACAGAATAGATATTCACAGCGATAGTATAAGCACAGTAATGACCCACAACCCGCAGGTTGCCCAAAGTGATATGCTTGCGGCCCAGGCCCTAAAGATAATGGAAGATAAAAAAATTAACGGCCTAATTATTGTTGATAACAACAATAGCCCTGTTGGTGCAATGAATATGCATGACCTATTAAGTTCCGGAGTACTTTAATGAATACCTTATACGGTGATGTCCACAGCAACATTTTAGCCAAAGCTGAGCAAATAAAGTTACTGGTATGTGATGTTGATGGCGTATTTTCTGACGGTAGAATATATTTAGGCAATGACGGTGAAGAACTAAAAGCTTTTCACACTAAAGATGGTTTTGGCATAAAAGCTTTAGGTGCAAGTAATGTTGCGGTGGCAATTATAACCGGCAGGAATTCGGCTATTGTGGAAAATCGTATGAAAGCTTTAAATGTCGCGCATATTATTCAAGGTAAAGAAGATAAATTACCCGCATTAATCCGCTTAGCTCAGCAATTAAACATAGACCTTAACGAGGTAGCTTATATAGGTGATGATGTTCCAGATTTAGCTTGTATAGAAGCAGTAGGATTAGGCATTAGTGTCGCTGATGCTCATCCATTGGTATTACGGGGCGCTAATTACATTACTTTTACCCGTGGCGGTTTTGGCGCGGTACGAGAAACTTGTGATTTAATTATGCAAAGCCAAGGCAACTTAGACGGCGCGACAGGCGCTAGTGTATGAACCGATTAAATAGCCTCGCGCTATTTGTTTTACTGCTTAGTGCGCTAATATATGGCATTATCGAATGGCGTACCGCAGCCATTGAACAAGACACCTTAATTGTTGATGTAGAGCGCCCTGACTTTATCGCTGAGAAACTAAAAAGTAAAATCTATAATGAAATGGGGCAATTATCTCACACTATTGAAGCAGAGCGAATGGAACATTATGCTGATTTAGAGGTAAGTTACTTTGAAGCACCACATTATACTTTGTACCCGCAAAAAGATGGCCAACCATGGAAAGTTAGTGCCCAGGAAGCGACACTGTACAAAGATAATCGTGTTGAACTCAAAACACAGGTCCATATTCAGGCAACTGAAGTTGATAGCTTAATAAAAGAGATTCATTGTAAAACAATAGCATTAGATTTAAAAACCAATATCATTAGTTCAGAGCAAGCCGTTATTGTGATCGGCAAAGACTTCACCATGTACGGCTCAGGATTAATTATCGATTTAAACACTAAAAAAATGACCCTAACCCAGCATGAACGTACTATTTATAAAAAACATGATGAAAGCTAATTTAAACCCAAGTACCTTAAAAGTAATAGCCCTGACTTGCAGTCTATTCTTATTCTCTAGTGCCCACGGGGCTAAAGAAGACTTAGAGCAAGAGATCACCATTAAATCGCAACGACAATCAGCCGATCTTAAAAATAAAATAGCCAGTTATCTGGATAATGTTAGCATCCAGCAAGGCTCTATTTCTATTACCGCCGATATAGTTAAGGTCTTTAGCAGTATCGATAAAAACAGCGGAGAAAAAACTGATACCTATCTTGCCAAAGGTAATCCAGCGGTCTTTCAACAGAAACTCGAAGACGGTAGCTTAATTAGATTACAAGCCGATGAAATCACCTATATCCCTAACGCTAATACGATCACAATTTCAGGCAACGCCCTAGTCAAGCAAGCGGGTAGTGAAGTCAGTGGTAATGAGATTACTTATAATACCTTAAGCGAAAAGCTAGAAGCACAAGGCTCTGATAATCAGTCTGTTACTACTATTCTGCAACCAACAATATTAAAAAAACAAAAAGATACTCACGAAAAGTCTAAAGCAGAAAAAAAAGGTGATGGCAGTGACAACTAATATTGATAGTAATACCTCTAAAAACACTTTAATTGCCGAGGGTTTATCTAAGTCTTATAAAAACAGGCAGGTGGTTAAAAATGTCAGTTTACAAGTTGATGCAGGACAAATAGTTGGCTTATTAGGCCCAAATGGCGCAGGAAAAACCACCTCATTTTATATGATCGTCGGCTTAGTTCCCAATGACAATGGTACTATTAAGCTTAATGGCCAAGACCTAACACTCGCCCCTATGCATGAAAGAGCTCGCCGCGGCATCGGTTATTTACCGCAAGAAGCATCCATTTTTAGAAAGCTCACCGTCAGTGATAATATCATGGCTATATTACAAACACGTAAAGAGCTTAACGAAACACAACGTGCAGAGAAGCTTGAACACCTCTTAGAAGAGTTTCATATCTGTCATATCAAAGATAATACCGGTATGAGCTTATCCGGTGGTGAGCGACGACGTGTTGAAATTGCCCGAGCATTAGCGGCAGACCCGCAATTTATTTTATTAGATGAGCCTTTTGCCGGTGTTGATCCTATTTCGGTTGGCGATATTAAAAAAATAATATTACAATTAAAGCAACGAGGTATCGGTATATTAATTACCGATCATAATGTAAGAGAAACTTTAGACGTTTGTGAACATGCTTATATAGTTAGCCACGGTGAAATAATTGCCCAAGGCAACGCCGAGCAAATTCTTGCTAATCAAAAAGTGAGAGATGTATACCTAGGCGAACAATTCACGCTATAGTAAAGCTATATAAAGTAGCTCTAGCCAGAACAGTTTAATAGCAAAGTAGTTAAACATTACCAGTGATAACTGCTAAGAATAATAAATAGGAAAACATATAACCTAGATGCGCCCTACATTACAGCTCCGTATTGGACAACAATTAACCATGACTCCCCAATTGCAACAAGCAATCAAGCTGCTGCAATTGTCGACATTAGAGTTACAACAAGAAATTCAAGAGATTTTAGAAAGCAATCCATTACTTGAGCTTGATGAAAAATCTCAAAATGAAAGTACCGGTGATCAAAACAATCTCGAAGAAGCCTTTTCAACCAGTCCCGCTGAAAATACCACTGAGTTGCCGGTAAGTGACGGTAGTGAAGAGCAACAGGCGAGTATTGACGAAATCAGTACCACGGAAGCCATGGAAAAAAAGGACATCCCAGAAGAGCTGAATATCGATACAACCTGGGAAGAAAGTTACAGTGCAGGGGTTTCAAATACCGGTGCAGTCAGTAGCCCCGCAGATGATTATACCTATCAAGGTGAAACCACTGACTCCATTCAAGATCACCTGATGTGGCAAATGGAATTAACGCCGTTCACTGATACCGATAAAACCATCGCTATTGCTATTATTGAAGCAGTTGACGATGCTGGATACTTAACGGTATCACCCGAAGATATTCTTGAAAGTGTTGGTACCGAGGACCTTGAGCTGGATGAAGTAGAAGCAGTATTAAAACGTATTAATATGTTTGACCCCATTGGTGTTGCCGCTCGCTCAATTCCTGACTGTTTACTTATTCAATTAAACCAATTTAGTGCTGATACCCCTTACTTAAAAGAAAGTAAACTCATTATCAGTGAGCATATCGATTTACTCGGCAACCGAGATTATCGCCAGTTGATGCGTAAAACTAAGTTAAAGGAAGATCAACTACGTGAAGTAATGCGCTTGATCCAAAGCTTAAACCCTCGCCCAGGTGATGCTGTTATTAAAGGCGATGATCAATATGTTATTCCTGATGTAACCGTTGAAAAGAAAAATGGTCGTTGGGTAGTTGAATTAAACTCCGACACAGCACCAAAACTATCGATTAATCAGCAATATGCAGCCATGTCTAAAACAATGAAATCATCAACAAATGATGGTCAATTTATTAGATCCAACTTGCAAGAAGCTAAATGGTTTATTAAGAGCTTAGAGTCTCGTAATGACACCTTACTCAAAGTTTCTAACTGTATTGTGCAACGCCAGCAAGGCTTTTTAGAACATGGTG